>NZ_CANCWN010000003.1:0-108474 GCF_947381485.1 Limosilactobacillus avium
GCTTGCGCCCATTGTGGAAGATTCCCTACTGCTGCCTCCCGTAGGAGTATGGACCGTGTCTCAGTTCCATTGTGGCCGATCAGTCTCTCAACTCGGCTATGCATCATTGCCTTGGTAAGCCGTTACCATACCAACTAGCTAATGCACCGCGGGCCCATCCTAAAGTGATAGCCGAAACCATCTTTTATACGAAAACCATGTGGTTTTCGTAGTTATGCGGTATTAGCACCTGTTTCCAAATGTTATCCCCCGCTTTAGGGCAGGTTGCCCACGTGTTACTCACCCGTCCGCCGCTCACTGGTAATCCATCGTCAAATCAGTGCAAGCACGTCATATCAGTTGGGCCAGTGCGCTCGACTTGCATGTATTAGGCACACCGCCGGCGTTCATCCTGAGCCAGGATCAAACTCTCATATAAAATATAAGAACTTGAATAGCTCTAATTTAAATTAATTAAGCGAATTGACTTCGCAAATGTTTTGCTCTAATCACCGAAGTGATCAGAGGCCCTACACATTTGATTCGTCGAAACTTTGTTCAGTTTTCAAAGGTCTACCAGTTAGCCAACTAACTAAACAGTTAGTTGACGCTTAATATTTTATCAAATCTGCTCGTCAAAGTCAACAACTAATTTTAATTAATTAAGTTAGCTCCTTAGCAAGCAGCTTTTATAATATATCATATTGTCCAGAAGCTGTCAATCATTAATTTGATTTAATCAGCTTGCAAGAAGCGATTAAGCTCTTGCTGACAACGTTAACTACTATACAAGACTTAGTATTAAGTGTCAACAACAAATTAAAAGTAAAATGGATTCCCAAAATCACACAAATGAACAATATTGCTGAGCCATAGTAGACGATTTGATTTATTCACTAAATTTCCCAGTTGTTGCTCCTCTACAATGATAAATATCGGCTGAATTACGAACTATCACCTGTAACTCCTTTGTTTAATAAATATTACATTTATACTAATTTTCCCACTCCTATCTTAACAAACACCGAATTACTTGCTAAACTTCATCATTGTTATATGAAACATCTACAACTAAAGGAGAATTTAAGTGGCAACTTTAATCGATTTCATACTTCACATCGACGTCCACATTGTACAAATCGTTAATCAATTTGGTGGATGGACCTACCTAATACTATTGGCAATCGTATTCATTGAAACAGGGGCCGTCGTCTTACCATTCTTACCTGGTGACTCCCTCCTCTTTGCCGCAAGCGCAATTGCAGCCGACCCCAGATACCATCTGAACATATGGATCTTCAGTATCTTATTCTTCCTTGCCTGCCTAGCTGGTGACTCACTTAACTTCTTAATTGGCCATAAAATCGGTAAGGGATTGTCAAATCACTCCCTCTTCGGCCGTTTAATAAACAAAGAGAGCCTTGCCAAATCAGAAGCCTTCTTTGAAAAGCACGGTGCCCCAGCAATCATTTTGGCTCGTTTCATGCCGATAATTCGAACATTTGCACCATTTGCAGCCGCTGGTTCCGGCTTTGCCTACCGCCGTTTTATTCCATACAGCTTAATAGGTTGCTTTTCATGGGTATTTCTCTGTTGCGCATCGGGTTACTTCTTCGGCAACCTCCCCTTTGTACAGGAGCACTTCTCTCTAATTATTCTGGCAATTATTTTTGTAACCCTGCTACCAGCAATCATCGGTTTCTGCCGTTCAAAGTTTCAAAAAACGCCAGGAAACATAAACTCCGCTCCAGAGTATGAGGAGGAGAGTAAAGAATAATCCTCCCCATAAAAGAAATACGTGGGTAAAGAAGCTTACCGGAAGCATTAAAATAATTGGATCGGAATTAGCGTTAAAAACCCAATCATGATTAGCAAAAATTAGGAAATGAAACCTAACAAAAAGCGTTGGAAAGTTAACGAACACCATCGTAAAGATAATTATCAATATGGTCATGATTGCCTCCAACGGCTTCAATAGTTGCCAGGTCGTTTTAACCCGCCGAATCTTTCTTAGAAGGATAAATACTAAGCTACCACTGATAACCATCAGAGCTTCATTCACTATCATGATTAACCGAACATCTTTGAAATGACGGTAACCAACTTTTGATAGGGGAATGTGACGCAACAACAGTTGGTGGTTACCCGGATCTTGGAGGTACCAGAGCAAACGCAGGTAGTCATTACGCGCTGCTGCGACGCTGATGTTCCAGTGCGGATAATGAATGAACAATACTGATAGGTTAAGCGCAAGAAAAAGAGCAACGCTCATTGCCATCATGGTGTAAGCCACGACGACGAGGGTTGCTCTTTTTTTACTTAGATATTTTCCATTCATCAAGTGACCTCACAGAATTCGTCGGCTGAACTGCTTCACGAGCAACCTCCGCGGGCTTAGAAAGTCCAGTATAGACCAACAGACTGTCCATTCCAACATTGATGGCAGCTTGAATATCAGTGTGATAGTTATCACCAACCATCACCACTTCATCACGACTTAAGCCAACCTTTTGTAGTGCCATCTCCATTATTATTTTCTCTGGTTTACCAATCATCAATGGCTTTTGTTGGGTTGCATATTCTACCAACTTAACAATTGAACCCGCTCCCGGGACCATCCCCCGTTCATTGGGCAAATTACTATCTGCATTCGTCCCAATGAACTTCGCACCATCCCTGATAAGCAATACGGCTGTTTCCAACTTAGCGTAGGTAACCTGCGAATCAAGACCAACAACCACAAAATCCGGCTGCTGGTCGGTAATTTCAAAGCCACCCGCCGTCAGGGCACCACGCAACCCACTCTCACCAACAACGTACACTTTTCTCTTCTCGCCAGCAATTCCATCAAGGTAGTCCGCAGTTGCCAGAGCCGTTGTGTAGACATTTTCTGCCTTAACATCAATGTTATGATTTTCCCGCAGGTTATTGGCAACAAGCTCTGGTGACCGCGTACTATTATTAGTAACGAACAGGATTGTCTTATCCGCCGCCTTTAACCGTTTAATGAAGCGGGCAGCTGCTGGTATTTGTTTTTTTCCCTTATAGGTCGTCCCGTCTAAGTCGATGAAATATCCTTGGTAGTTCTTACTCATTTACGCTTTTTTGCTCCTTGTTTCCGTTGACGAATAACAAACTTCTGCTGGTGCTTACCAGTTTTTACTCGTTCCGCGTGCTGATTTTTACGGTGCCGAACACTTGGCTGTTTAACTTTACGCCGCCGTTCCTTTATTACCGGTCCCTTTTTGCTACAATGGTTACGCCGTCTTCTGCGGTGGTGGGGGTGCCCGACTTTAACATCTTCATTATGGATAATGAAATAAGCACAGCCAAAGTTACAATCCTCAAAAAGGTAATCTTCAATCGTTTCAACGCTTTTCTCAGGAGTAAAACCCGGATTTTCTTTTGCATAAAATCCCTTCAGCCTTAACTGGTCGTAACCCCAGTCACCAACAATATAGTCATACTTACTTAATACCGAACTGAAACGCTTGGCTAGTTCTGTTGGATTAAAGCCATCGCGATAATCCTTGACCAATTCATAGGGGTGACCATTCAACCGAAAATGGTTCTCGTCGTCACGCTCAATATGGTAGAGGTCGGCCCGCTGTTCTTCACGCTGGTCAATATAATCTTGAATTTTTGCCCGATTCATTTGCTCACCTCCATCAATAGCTAATCTTAATTATCATAACATACATTCACCCTACTTTTGCTTAGCAAGGGCGGCCGTTTTTTGAGCAATTATTTCCTCCACTTCAGCAAAAGTTATCGGGGTCCCAAAAGCGGGTTGGGGATGGAGAAACGCCATTTCGGGTGCATCTACACCAACATTGATGTTTTCCTTAGTCGGTACGGAATAATGGTGAATATGACCATGGAGGTTAACAATCTGGGGAGCAATTCCCAGCATCATTGGATAATGGGTTAAATAGTATTGACGGTGGTCATATTTTAATAAAATACCCACATCATGAAAGGTAAATTTAGGGTGCCCGTCGACCATGAAATTATGGGCGTCCAGATACTTGAATAGGGCCCGACTATCATGATTACCCTTCACTAATTCTAGTCGTCCATTGAGTTGGCAGAGCACTTTGTAAACCGCTTCGTATGATTTTCGAGGTGGTCGGGTAAAGTACAGGGCAATGTCGCCAAGATGGTAGACAATGTCATGCTCACCTACCCGGGCGTTCCAGTTATCAATAATGGTCTGATTCATCGTTGCCACATCCGGAAAGGGCCGTGGGGCAAACTTATCAATCCCCAGGAGGTCACTGTGGAAGAAATGGGTATCTGAGGTTACAAATTGCATTGATTATCCTCCTTTCAAAAAAGAGGAACCGCATCCCCGGTTCCTCTCCTATTATATTTTTTAACGATTAGTTTGCTTGTTCTTTCTTTAACCGTTCAATATCACGAACAATCATCAGCTCTTCGTTAGTTGGAATTAACAAGGTCTTGACCTTAGCATCAGGGGCTGACAAGTCACGTTGGACACCGTGGCACTTGTTCTTTTCTTGGTCAATCTTGATGCCGAAGCAATCCATGTTATCGGTGATCAACTTCCGTACTGGAATACTGTTTTCACCGACACCAGCAGTGAATACAATCGCATCAACACCATCCATTTCAGCAATGTAAGCACCGAGATAACGCTTGATCCGGTTGACGTAAATATCAAGTGCCAGTTGGGCCTTTTCGTTCCCCTTATCAGCAGCATCCAGAATATCCCGCATATCAGGAGAAAGTTCTGAAATACCCAACAGACCAGACTTGTGGTTCAAGGTGTCAATCATTTCGTCAGAAGACATCCCCGTCTTCTCTTCAACAAAGGCGACCAGTGATGGGTCAACATCCCCAGAACGCGTTGCCATCGTGATCCCGGCTAATGGTGTGAAGCCCATTGAAGTATCATAAGACTTACCATCCTTAATTGCGGTGATTGAAGCACCCGCCCCAATGTGCATCGTGATTAACTTAAGGTCTTCTAATGGCTTGCCCAGCATCTTGGCTGCTTGCGCGGCAACATAACGGTGACTAGTACCGTGGGCACCGTACTTCCGAGCACCGTACTTCTCATACCATTCGTAAGGAATACTGTAAAGGGCATTCTTCTTTGGCATGTTGGCATGGAAGGAAGTGTCAAAGACAGCAACAGCAAATGCATTTGGCAGAGCCTTCTTGAAGGCCTTGATCCCCAGTAATTCAGCCGGGTCGTGCAGTGGTGCATATTCAGCGAGGGAATCGATCTTCTTAATAACGTCATCAGTGATTACTGCGGAATCTTTGAAGTATTCACCACCCGCAACAACACGGTGACCAACGGCCGTAATTTCGTCATAACTCTTAACAATTCCCAGGGCAATCAGTTGGTCTAGTAAGTACTTAATTGCTGCCCCGTGGTCAGCAAATGGTTTTTCGTCTTCATGCTTGTGACCATCATACTTGATCTTGGCGTGGCCCATTTCTTCGCCAATCCGTTCGATGGTTCCTTCTGCAACCACGTTCTCACTTGGCATATCGAAAAGCTTAAACTTTAATGTTGAACTACCGGCATTAACTGCAATTGACTTTGACATAACAATGTCTCCTTTTTAACCTAGATTTGTCTTAACCCATTGATCAATTTCTTGCATGAACGCACCAAATTCCTTTGGCTGCTTGAACGATGGGAATTCACCTAATAACACTTTCACCGCTTGCTTACTATTTCCACCATGACGCTGCAAAAGCAAAATTGCCTTTTGCGCGTTGGAGTTAGCAAACAATTCACTTGGGAGGTTAATCAACCCCTGGAGGTAAGCAACTGACTGAATCCATTTCACAAAAGATTGTGACTCCTTTGTTTGGAAAATGTTGCTGGGAACCAGGAACACACCAAAGCCACCCGGTCTGAGATAGTTCATTGCCTGCTCGATCAGTAAATGATGAACATAGGAATGCCCCTTCGCAGCCCGCGTTTGGTAGTTCTTAGTATTTTCATCCAACGGATAATAACCAATTGGTAAATCGGCAACCGCAATATCACACTCCGGGATATCCAGAGCATTGATAGAATCCTGATGGAAAAGATCAATGTCTAGCTTTTGAAGGGCAATACTGGCACTAGCTACCTCCAGCATTGCCGGGTCATTGTCAATCCCATATCCCTTTACTGGTTGTGAGTTACTCTTTTTTAGTTGGTTAATGACCGTCGTCAGTAAGTTGCCTGTCCCGACAGCAGGGTCAAAGATCGAATATGGCCGCTTGAAATTAACGATTTTTTCGATCAGGTAGGCCATCAAAAAGCCAATTGTGTCAGGTGTCATTTGGTGATTAGCCTGAATTGCATCTTTTCGAATGACCTTAAGGAAACTGAGCTGAATAACTTGACGAATAGTCTCGGCATCCGCATCCCTTAACTTTAACTCTTGATAGAGCTTTTGCAGCTTATCAACAGTCGCTTTATCCGGGACACCATCCTCAACAGCTACCTGATCATCAATGATGTTCTCAGCGTTTTCCAGCATGGCATCTAAATAAGAACTCCGCAATGCCGACTGCAGGATCTCTGTTCCTTGATCAAAAACTTCGAACAATTCTTGTGGTGTTCGACTTGACGTAGTCGTCGCCTCCTAACGGTGTAAATATTACAGTATTAGTTTACCGATTATCGCCCCTAAATTCAAGATAACGCTTACTAGAATCACTAGCTGATTGCAAATTATCCTTTGTCTGCTGGACCATCTCTGTGGTTAACCGCTGTTCAATTATCCGCTGTCGACCATAGTAGTGATACTGAAAAACAATTACCAAACAAATGCAGGATAAGATTACCATACTTGTCCCCAACACGTACCCTGCTGTCCTCTTCTTAACTATCTTTTCTAAAACATAAGAAACCCGTAAGTACTTCACCATTAGTTCGCTCCACTTTTATGTATACCCGTTGTTGATCAAGCTGTCTAAATACCGTTTTTTGGTCACGAATCCCGCTAAAGACAGGCATGTACCCACCATCCTTTTGGGCACGAAGATAAAGGCGCTTTTGAGCACACAACTCATACAGCCGGTCCGTATGTTGATCCCGCAAGACGACTGTATTATCCCCGACACTGACTAAGGCGTAGGCGTGGCGCGGCGACTCCAGCTCTTGTAAACAAATTATCCAGTCGAGCGGTTGATCCAACGACTGGCGGGTTACTGACCGTAAACTGCTAATTGTCATCCCGGCAAGGATAATAACAATCGTGGTCACCAGTAGGGCCGCAACGCACTCGATTAGGGTAAAGGCTGCTCTCTTTTTCATCCGCCAATCCTTAAAATTCTATCCTGTTGAAAAGTCACTTCGGCGTACCCCTTTCTAGCAACCGCAACGTAAGGTCCCCGTTTAATGGTCGTCGCTCGGTGGGTACAGTAGTATCCGGCACTGGCTTCCTTAGCCAACCGGGCAGCAGTTAATTTAATTGTTAACTGCCGTTGCTGCTGGTGCAGCTGGACCTGACAAACACTGAAGGAGAAAATTCCTAAACTAATGATTGTGAGGGCCACCATACTATCCGCCATTACAAACGCACCTTTCCTTTTTAACATCATACTCCCCCCGTGCCATCTGAATTGTTAGACGGTAGTCGCAGTGCTCCGTAGCCGAATGAAATACCTTTGTCTGCGGGCAGACATAACCATCAGCCTTGATTTCAATATCATCAAAGTCCATTACCTGAATCGTTGCTGGAACCTTTACCAGTCGTTGGTGATAGTTACATATGAATGAGATTGCCCCCTTTTCCTTCGCATAGTGAATATCAGTTCCGTAGTGGTTTACCTGGGCTTGAACCTGGGCATAGCGCCACTCCTGGCGAAACTGCCGCCAGAACTGTTGCTCATTAATACGGTTCCGACTGGTGGTCATCATCGGCGTAACCAAACAAAAAATTAGCGCTGTTAGCCCCAGGACAATGATCGTCTCCAGAGCTGTAAAGCCATCACTCTTCATCGTTGACACGCTTTGCCGTTAACAATCACGATATGTTCATTCCGCGCCTTTTGTACCTGTGACTTGGTGAGGTAGTTTCCGGCCTGAAGCTCCTCAAAGTTGGCAGAATCAACCCCATTGTCGTTTTCGTAAGCATCGACTTGTGTCTGGACGACCGCAACCATTGCGTTGCCGTGAACCTTGTTGGCATGCTTCCTTTGCTGGGCAAGGTTGGGAATTACAATCAGGATCAAGAGACTGATAATGAAGAGGACAATCGACATTTCAAGCAGTGTGAATGCCGAACGTGGCGGCAATAATTTCTTATTCATTTTAATAGACCCCCTGTAACGAGTGGTAAATTGGTAAAAGAATACTGAGGTAAAGGCCCACAATAACTGCGGCAATCACAATAAAAATGACGGGTTGGACCAACGAAAACAGCTGTTCCAAGCGGGCCAAAAGGTTCTTAAACTGGATTCGGGAGAAGGCCGTCAGATCCTTACCTAATTCCTTAGAAGTCGCACCCTTACTGATAAAAATCATTAGTTCGTCTGGCAAGAAGATGGTCCGTTTGATAAAGTTTTCCAACTGACCACCAGCAGCAAGGTTGTTCTGGACCTCTGCCCCAAGTTGATACAGCATCGTCCGGTCAGAAAATTTTTCAATGGTCGTCATCATTTCTTTAAGAGACATCCCCGCACGAAGAAGGACGGCAAGGGCACTGGTAATGTAGTAGGCATAGTAGAGGCGGTAACATTCACCAACAAGCGGTAAGCGACACAGGTGCTGGACCTGCTGCAGCTTGGTAAGGTGACGCCAAGTAATTAACTTACAAATCCCCCCAGCGCTAAAAATTAGTGAGAGGACCACGAGCGCCCACTTGAGATATGGCAAGAACTGGTGAACTGACTGGCAACCATTACTAGCTTGCCACGCCGCTAACTGGGGAAACACGAATGTGGCTAAACCGACCATCATTACCCCCAGGAGGCAAAGCAAAATCAATGGGTACTGGAGCAGTTGTTTCAGCTTTTGCACCTGTCGTTGGCGGGTCACCAATAACTGGCCAGTTTCAGCAAGGACCTCAACCAGGTCGCCATGCTTTTCTGCTAATAAGAGCTGATAATATAAGTCGACCTTAATAAAGGGCCGGACACTATTGGCAAAGGTATTTCCCGCCAACAAGTTGGTCCGCACCTTAGATAAGACGCCAGCTTCTTTGACCATCGTGGTTGTTGTAAAGTCAACAGCCCGCTGGAGGGAGAAGCCAACTCTTAAAAGGTCACTCAGCAGCAAGAACCACTTTGCCTGCGCTTTTGGGCTAAACTTAACCTTCCCAGAACGCTTCCTTGACCTGGGTAGATATTTTCCCCACCGCCACTGCTTTTGATAGTTGCTTCCCCCATTCATCTGTCATCCCTCCCTTTTCCCCGTTTTCAATGGCCCTATTAAGAGCATCACCACGCAACGAATCAAACAATACTGCTTGACCCCCGTCCTTTATCGGTAACAGCCGCTGGTAGCACACGCCCGTAAGTGTCTGCGCTAGGTAGTATTCCGCAACCCCCAGCTGCCTGAGCCGGGCAACCGCGCCATAGGCATTTTGGGCATGAATTGTCCCCAGCACGAGGTGGCCACTCAATGCTGCTTGCACCGTCATCTTTGCTGTTTCCGGGTCGCGAATTTCCCCAATAATAAAGATGTCCGGCCGGTGGCGGAGGCCAAGACTCAGCAGGGCCTGGTAATCCATCCCCGCCAGTTCATTTACTTGGAGCTGGATAAAGGCCGGTTCATGAATTTCAACCGGGTCCTCAATCGCCATGACAACCTTCTCATCCGCTAGCTCCCGGACGAGCTGGTACATCGTGGTCGTCTTTCCTGAACCCATCGGCCCTGCAAAGAGGTGCAGGCCCCGCTTTTTGAGGATTTGTTTCAAGGCTTGCCACTGGTCGGGAAAAAGCAGGTGATAATTTTGACTCGTCAAGTGGTAGATAAACCGGACAACCAGTGATTCGCGCCCTTGATAGTCGCCGACACTGGATAATCGGAGGTTAACCACTTCGGGCCCGTATTGCCACTCCATTGCGCCCAACTGGGGCCGCCGGTGCTCACTAACGGCCATGTCAGCCTGGTATTTCAGATATGAGATCAACCGTTCCGCATAATCTCTGGGCACCTCTTTTAATTGCTGCAACGACCCCTGGTGCGTGACCAGCAAGCGGTAATATTTTTTAAAGGGCAAAATATATAAGTCTGCGGCGCGCATCCCAATGGCAACCGCAATTTCTTTCTCAAAACTCTTCATAACGACAAAACCCCCTTCACCTAAATAAGACGGTAAAAGGGAGCGGTTTAAACTAAAAAAACTAGGAAAAATCCTAGTTTTTTGTTTATGAATATTTATATGTTAGTCTTCATCTTCGTCGTCTGGTAAGATACCAGTTTCGTAGATGTCGGCAACATCGTCGTTTGCTGTCAATTCATCGATCAGGTGACGGTATTGCTTAGCCTTGTCTTCTGGAACTGCTGTCCGGTTTTGTGGAATCATCGTTACTTCAGCAGTGTCCAAGTCGTAACCCTTGCCTTGCAAAGCGTCGCGAACAGTCGTTAAGCTGCTTGGGTCGGTGAAGATTTGGAACTTTTCATCGGTTGCCTTCATGTCGTCCGCACCGGCATCCAAGGCATCCATCAACATGTCGTCTTCACTCTTGTCAAGACCGTCCCGCAGGATTTCAATTAAGCCCTTCCGGTCAAACATGTATGAAACAGAACCACTAGCACCTAACGAACCACCTGCATGGGTGAAGGCGGAACGAACGGCAGAGGCCGTCCGGTTCTTGTTGTCGGTTAAGGCGGAAACCATTACGGCAACCCCACCTGGAGCGTAACCTTCGTAAGTAACTTCTTCGAACTTTGCGCCACCGATACCAGAAGCCTTAGCAATGGCCCGGTCGATGTTCTTCTTTGGCATGTTAGCTGCGTGCGCCTTGTCAATTACCAAACGCAATTGGGCGTTGTTAGCTGGATCAGGATCACCTGCTTTAGCTGCTTGGTATAAATCACGGGAAATCTTTTGGAAGATCTTTCCACGCTTAGCATCTTGGGCGTTCTTACGTCCCTGAATGTTATGCCATTTTGAATGTCCTGACATTACTGACTCCTCTTTTCTTTAGTTAATGTGATAAACAGATAAAGTTTAGCAAAAAAACATTATTAATTCAAGGTGAATACACTACTTAAACTTCTTAATTCCCCGAATGACCCAGCAAATAGCTGCCAAGATCCCCGTAACAACAATCACTGGCATTGCGGTTTGGACAAAATCGTCCGCACACTGAACCGCAAATGTACTGTAGTCAGGATAGGCGTGTGCTAATTGGGGAATGATTGCCCGAACCACTTCGATAACCAGCCAACTGATCACCGTCCCAAAAAGGAATATCCAACTGAAGCTGGTTACAAAATGACGCCTAAGAATGGCGAGGACAACTAGGATAACCAACCCAACGGAACTGACAATCAGGCAGATGTTGGTGACCACCCGGGCAACCTGGAGGCCGTTAATGATTGCCGTTACTTCTGGAGTGTTAATTTGTGAATTAACCGTGCTGTTTACCTGACTGGTTACCGCTGACGACGTTCCTGACGGCAAAAGGTCAGTTGAAAGGCCAAACTTTGATAGCTCATCATTAGCCTGGTTCTCCACATTATTCGTGATTGGGCTCAAATCAAGCTTGAGCCGCTGACCAGCAAAGGCCTGGTTAACAACCGTCCGGACAATGTGATCAGTATCTGTTTTTGTGACCGTACTAGTCGGAATACCATACTGCTGTAGTCCATCATCAACCTCATCCAAGATTGTTGATTCTAGTACCGACGAAGTAACTTCATGCATGACAAAGGACTTGTTTAAAATCGTCCGTTCAACAATAAAACTAATGGTTAAAACTGTTAATAGGACCACCCCTAGGATCCGCAAGCCGATATGGTGACTCGCCGTTTCCTGGAGCTCATTATCAGTACTTTCTTGATGGTAAAGCTCACTTCTTGTTGGCAATGGTCAAATCTCCTACTTACGAGTAGACTGCCTAGCCTCAAAGCCATGGTCTAAGATAACATCGTTTTCTTCATCATCGTTATCTTCCATCAATTTCGTTAACAGCCGCATCGATACCGCACCGATATCGTAAAGGGGCTGGGTGATGGAAGAAAGGGTTGGCCGACAGATCCGGGTGTAAGTCGTGTCATTAGAAGAAATAATTTCAAATTCTTCTGGCACCTTGACTCCGTTATCTTCCAAACCGTTTAATAAGCCCACAGCAAGGTGGTCGTTAGTGACGTACGCACCTTTTACACCGTTCTGGGCAATTTCCTTAGCCCGTTCGTAAATTTGCTTGTAACTCCCATCAGTTTCAATTACCAGGTCACTACTGTACTGAAGACCCTTGTCACTCAGCGCTTCCTTGTAACCAGCCAACCGCGCCTGGTTGATTGCATAGCCCAGTGAGCTGGTTACCAAGGCAACATCCCCATCGTTGTGTTCCAAAAGCTTCAGGGTTGCTTCCTTGGCTGCCTTTTGATAATCAATCCGGACGGTTGCCAGGTCCTTGTCTTCAACAACTGAACCGGCAACAACTACTGGTGTGTTGGCGCTCTTAAATTCCGCTTGCAAGTCCGCCGAGAGATCGTAACCCATGAAGATAATCCCGTCAACTTGCTTGGCAAGGAGGTTACGAACAACCTTTAAGATCTTGTCGTTGTCATAGTCGGAGTTTGCCAAAATAATGTTGTACTTGTACATCGACGCGATGTCATCAATCCCTAATGCCAACTCGGCAAAGTAAGGATTGGTAATGTTAGGGATAACCACCCCCACGGTCGTCGTCCGCTTGGAGGCCAGGCCCCGGGCCACAGCATTTGGCCGGTAGTTGAGGCGTTTAATGACGTCAAGAACCTTTTGACGGGTTGCCGGCTTAACATTTGGATTACCATTAACAACCCGAGAAACGGTTGCCATGGAAACACGTGCTTCACGAGCAACCGTGTAAATAGTAACTGCTTGTTTTTCCATAAGATAGCCCTTTCTTTATTGATATATCAGGTTTTCATAACTACACTAATATAGCAAATTCCCCAGGACATATCAATAATTTTAGTTATAAAAAAAGACTTGATAGACAGTTTTTATTACACTGTCCACCAAGCACTTTTTCGACCGTAAATTTTATTCTTCATGCGTTGCGTCGATAACAATATCATCATCCGCATCGCTTTCTTTTTCGTGGGCTTTAGCCAACTTCTCACGGATTGCAGCGGTTTGCTTGTCAAATTCGTCGTTTGTCAAGTGGTCCAGGACCTGGTCCTTTGTCTTCTTGACCTTTTCGGTCGCCGCTTTGACGTTATCAGTCATGCCATTGTCGTCCATTTCGGCCAGCTTCTCGTCAACAATATCAAGCGCATTCAGGGCGTAGTCGGTAACGTAATCAGCAATGTCGCCCATCTTCTCATTTGCTCTTTCCTTTAGCAATTGACGTTTTTCCTCTGGGATGAGCGCCCAGCTAGCTGCGGTGGCTGCTCCCCCTAAAATAATTCCTGCAAATAACTTTTTACTCATTACTGTCAACCCCTTTCTTATTAGCCCGGTGTGTCCGATAGCGGCCAACAGCACCAACAACTGCCGCCTTTCCAGCACTCTTTAGCAAGCTAATCCCCAACTTATTTTTCTCCCGTTGGGCATTGGCTTTATCAACCATGGTGTGCAGGTGGTCATTAATGTCAACCACACTTTGACTGACATCCGCCACGGCCTGTACTGCCGGGTTAAGCTTATTGGACTTCTTATTAATATCCTCTAGCAGTGAATTCGTGTTACCGAGAACTTCTTCAACTTCCTTACTCAGGTTATCCATATCGCGGGTTAGCAGGGAGATACTTTGGTTGGTCTCCTTCATGGTCTTGCTCAGTTGGTTAACCAGGATGCACAGAAAAACAACCAGGATCAAAAAAGCAATTGCCGCGATCAACCCTGCCAATTCACCAAACGTCATCAAGTGCCGCCTCCTTCAATTTCTTTACTTAATGACTAGAATAGCACACCTGATCATTAAACGACAATTCCCCCTATCGACATTAATACCCAGAAGTTGTTACAATTGAATGGATTCATTCAAAGGGGGAAATTTTTATGATTGTTGGTGCGGCAAACGCCCAATTAAATAAACAGCTGGAACAGGTCCGCCAAGCATTTACCGACCTGTCCTGGGAACAAATTTCGCGGCAGATTCTCAATAAGCTGCTCCTGATCTTCATCACTGCGGCCCTGTTCTTCATTATCTTATGGTTGGGGCGCGTGATTATCAATCACCTGTTTCGTGAGTCTAATAAGTACCAACTACTAAGAAATAAGAACCGCCTGGCCACTATTCGGGCCCTGACCCTTAACATCTATCGTTACACCTGCTACTTCTTTTTCCTGTACGCCATTCTCTCTGAGATTGGCGTCCCGGTTGGTACCCTCATTGCCGGTGCCGGTATTTTCAGCATTGCCCTTGGTCTCGGGGCCCAGGGCTTCGTCAGCGATGTCGTTAACGGCTTTTTCATCCTGCTGGAACAGCAGCTCGATGTTGGTGACACGGTCGAACTGGGGCAAATAAAGGGCACCGTAACCGCCCTTGGCATCCGCACAACCCAGATCACCAGTGCGGACGGGACTTTAAACTACATCCCCAACCGGCAGATTACCATCGTCCGCAACTTCTCCCGCAATGATGTGGTTACCAACGTTGATATTTTTATTGCCCCCAACGCCAAGATCGACCAGGTTAAAGCGATTGTTGACCGGGTTAACACCCAATTAATCGATACTACCCCCGACCTACAGGCGGCACCAGTAGTTGTTGGTCCCGTTACCGTCAATGCACAGCTCGTCTTTCGGGTGACGATTACCGTCACGAGCGGGTCCCAATCAACGGTTTCCAGTAAGTTTCTTGCCGCCTACCTGCGTGAACTTCACGCCGCCCACGTACCGCTTTCCTGGGAAGGAAGGGAACACCATGAAAATTAAGATGATTGCCACCGACCTTGATGGGACCTTCCTGCGTGATGATCACACTTATAACCACCGCCTTTTCAAAAAGGTCTTTCGCCAACTGCAGAAAAGGGGGATCCACTTCGTTGCCGCCAGTGGGTCCAGCTACCCGCGTTTAAAACGTGAATTTGCCCCCTATGTTGACCAGATGGGCTTTGTCTCCCAAAACGGTTCTGTAATCCACCTGGGTGATAAATTAATCCAGGACTACCCGATTGATTCCCGGGCCCTGGCGCGGGTAATGCATGTGCTGGATCGTTACTATGGCCCCCGTGACATCAACCAGCTGGTAGTTTCGGGGCCAATCCACTCCTATGTCGACCAGACGATGGACGACCATAACTTCGGGATCGTAAAGACCTTTTATGAAGACGTTCAACGGGTTTCAGACATCCGCCACATCTTTACGAGCTATCCGGATGAGGAGTTCACCAAGATTTCCATCAACTTTGCCGATCACGTCAACCTGGCACGAGTGGCGGCCACTTTGGATAACTTTCTTCCCGCATCGCTTATCATTGAGAATTCCGGTTTTAATACGGACCTGATTGGTAACGCCCACGGGACAAAGCGCAACGGACTCGCCCTTTTGCAGAACCACTTTGCTTGTGCCCCCGGTGAAATCGTGACCTTTGGCGATAACGAAAACGACCTGGGGATGCTGGCAATGACCGCCCAGAGTTACGCAATGCAAAACGCCCACCAGGTTATTCGGATGCAGGCCGGCCACGTCACCACTGCCGATAACAACCACGATGGGGTTCTAAAGACCATACAACAAATTCTTAAAAATAACTAACTGTTATGATAACGTAAACGACCTTCAGTGTCCAAAAGCACTGAAGGTCGTTTTCTATCTTCTCGGATAATTTCTAACGCGAAAACTCAACATGTAAGTCGGGAACGCGGTGCATCTGCCGATCGTAAAAATCAACTGTGAACGCACGCGGATCAGCATCAATGATTGCAAAGGTCCCACCAATATCACGATACTGTCCCCGCGGCAGTGAAATGCTGCCGGGGTTAACAACCAGCATTCCGTGATCAACCGTGGCCCCCAACTGGTGAGTGTGACCATAACAGATTACGTCCGCCCCCGTTGATGCTCCCTTCAGCATCAATGGGGTCATCGTAAAGTTGACCCGGTAGTGGTGACCATGGGTAATGAAAAAGTGCTGCCCCGCCTTTTCAATAACCAGGTCTCCCGGATATCCCAGGTGCCAATCATTATTTCCCGCCACCCCAACCAAATTTTTCATCAGGGGGTCGGTTGAATCAATTTCTGAATCCCCACAGTGGATCATCAGGTCTACTTGTCCCTGCCACTTGTTGACAATTTGGGAAAGGATCTGCCGATCACCGTGATTATCACTTACTACTAACGCTTTCATTATGCCTGCCACCATTCCACAAACTGGTTCATAAAGGCCCGGAGTGCCCGGCCGCGGTGGCTGATCTGGTTCTTTTGATCAGCGGTTAATTCCGCCATTGAACAGTCGTAACCGTCCGGCATAAATAAGGGATCATACCCAAAACCGTTGTTGCCGCGTGCCCTTTGGAGAATCTTGCCATCAACCCGGCCCTCCGTCTCCAACTTTGCCCCGTCTGGCTTGAGGGCCAAAATTGTGGTATGGAAGTGGGCTGTTCGTTGGTCATCCGGAACGTTTGCTAACTCACGCAGTAATTTGGCATTATTAGCGGCATCGTCGTGGTCACCTGCATAACGGGCAGAATGGACTCCCGGGGCGCCATTCAAGGCATCCACAACTAGGCCGGAGTCATCGGCCATCACTGGCAAATTAAAGGCTGCTACTGCTGTCTGAGCCTTAATCAAGGCATTTTCCGCAAATGTTTGCCCATCCTCATTGATCGTAATTGGTGGAAAATCGGCAAGCGTCTTGATCTCAACGTCAAAGGGGGCAAACATCTTTCGGTATTCACGAGCCTTACCGGCATTCTTCGTTGCAACTACTAGCATTTTCATTTTGTTACCTCCAAATCAATGTGACTGCAGGAATCATACTGACCGCTGAGCCATAGTTGCGCCCCGCTAACCAGGTCGGCGGTTTTACCGGTTGTGTATAATTCAACGACTGGTGCGTGGCCGGTATTCTCGCCACCATTAGCCTCCAACGCCGCTTGGACGTGCTTAACTGTTTCAAAGGCCGGATCAACCAATTTCACCGTTGGACCAAGGGTGTGTTCGATCTCTTTTTTCAGGAACGGGAAATGCGTGCACCCCAGGACTAAGGTTTGGACGCCCTGCCCCTTTAGCGGTGCTAACTCTTGATCAACCGTCCGTTGGGCCGCTACGGTCCCCGTCTGGCCATGTTCAACAATTGAGACTAGTGGCTGGGCTGCCTGACTGACGACCCGGATATTGGCCGTCGTCAAGTCCTTGATGGCATGGTCATACGCGCCATTTTTAATGGTCGATTCGGTCCCAATAACGCCAATCGTCTGGGCCCCACTTGCTAATGCCGCCTGGGCACCCGGCTTAATGACCCCAATCACGGGAATTGACAACTGCTTTTGCAGGGTTGGTAGTGCCGCTGCAGTTGCTGTATTGCAAGCAATTACCATCATCTTCGCACCCTTTTCCTGTAAAAAGCGGCCAACTGCCGATGCCAACTGCCGGATTTCTGCCTGACTCTTGGTTCCGTAAGGGAAGTGTCCCTGGTCACCAACAAAAATCAACGATTCATTCGGCATTTCCCTTTGTAATACCCGGAGAACCGATAAACCGCCTAAGCCAGAGTCCATCATTCCGATGGGTCGTTTATCCATTTCTGCCACCTCACTGTTTTATTTAGAAATGCTTGAAACTACATTATCGGTTTAATTTGCAAGTTTTGCAAGTTGGGGCTGCTAAGGTCCCGGTTTTTAAGTATAATAGTAACTGATTGCAAAAAAGGAGCAGAACGAGATAATGAGTCAAAAACTTTACGACCAATTAATTAACAGCCCCCAGGGTTTGAATACGGGGACGCTTCGCGACGTCATTCTTCCTGCCATTCTGGGGAAAGAGACCGATGAGATGCTCTACTGGATTGGCAAGGACCTGGCCCGGCAATACCCCGTGGCCACAACTAACGACCTTATCACTTTGACCCGGCAACTCGCCTTTGGTGACCTTACCCTGGTAAAGAAGACCGCCACTAGTCAAATTTGGCGACTTGGCGGTCCAGTGATCGTCAACCGGGTCAGCCGCGACGATGAAGAAACCTCCTTTGGTTTAGAATGCGGCTTTCTCGCCCAGGAAGTTGAATTTCAACTGAATACAATTGTGGAGGCGAAGGTTAACGACCGCCACCATGACTACGTTGAAATTCTCCTGGAAAACGATCCCCAAACCAAGAGTAGCTCCGAAAGAAACGAGTTAGTCACCTTCATCCACCTCCAGGGCGCCTCTACTGAAAAGGAGTCTGAAGACGAAAAAGAGAAGCCGTCTCGTTTGCAACGGTTGAAGCGTGGCAAGAAGAAGTCAAAGGAAAAATAGCATCCCGAAAATAAACGAAGCGGTCCTGACCGTCTGGCAGATGCCAAATGGTCAGGACCGATTTTGTATTAATTCACATTTAAGGTAACAACTAGTCAGCGTATTGTTGCAAAATCTGTTTGAGCTGTTCTGCCGGGTGGTAGCCGACGATTTGGTCAACAACCTGACCGTCTTTTTTAACCATCAGTGTTGGAATACTCATGATTTGGAAGTGGCGGGCAGTTTCCGGATTTTGGTCAACGTCCATCTTAAAGAAGTTGATGTTCGTCATATCCTCTGATAATGCTTCGACAACTGGTGACTGCATCCGACATGGGCCGCACCAGGTTGCCCAAAAATCAATTAACGCAACACCATTTGCCGTATCTTTTTCAAATGTTTGGTCGGTTGTAACGTTTACTGCCATTTTGTTAACTCCTCTCGTTTTTCTGTACCTTTATTCTACCAAAGCTCATTTTTAAAGTCACCACATCTGCTTACTTATTATAAGTTAACAATGGTAGCTCCATCACCACCATTATTTGGTGAGGCGTACGAAAAAGACTTAACACGGGGGTTACTCTGCAGGTATTGCTGGGTTCCTTTCCGCAAGGCGCCCGTACCCTTACCATGAATAATCGTTACCGAAGACAGGTTATTCAAGAGGGCGTGGTCGATAAAGTTACTTAATTCACCCATTGCTTCCTCATAGCGATGGCCCCGGAGGTCCAGCCGGGCAGAAGTCCGCCGTGTCTGCGTGGTCCGCACCGCTAGTTTTTGCGGCCGCGTTGCCTTTTCCTTGGGCAGGTCCTTTTTGGCAACCTTCTCAAGGTCACGCTCGTCAATCTCCATCTTCAGAATCCCAATCTGGACTTCCCACTTATGGTTCCCCCGCCGGTTAAGCAGTTCACCATACTGGCCATATGACTTTACGAGGACACTGTCGCCCTTGTGGAGGTCATGCTTGGCCTTCGCCCGTTTAAGGACGGTATTATTCTTCAACCGGGGGTTTTCTTGGTGGAGGGCGTTGAGGGCCCCCTGGGCGTCAATCAGTTGGTTTTCCTTGACGTTGGCCCCCTGCTGAACTTCTAGCTGGCGGAGGTGGTGAATGATCCGGTTAGCCTTACGCTTAGCCATTGATACCTGGTGGTTGGCCTTAGACCGGGCTTGATCAAACAGTTTGTCACGTTGTTCATTGAAGCGGTCAAGTTTCTCGGTTAGCTCCTTCTCCTTGGCCTCGTTCTTGGCGACCAGCTTAGTCAACCGCTCGTTTTCTTCCCGGGCCGCACGCCGTTGTTCAACCAAGTCACCAATCATCTTATTTAGATCCTGGCTGTCGTCGCTGACCAGTGACCGGGCCTCATCAATGATTGTCGACGAGATACCGAGCCGTTGGGCAATCTCCAGTCCGTTTGACCGTCCCGGAATGCCCAGCAGGAGGCGGTATGTTGGCTCCAACGTTTCCTGGTCAAATTCCATGCTGGCGTTAATTGTCTTGGCCCGGTCGTAACCATAGACTTTGAGTTCTGGGTAGTGGGTGGTGATTACTACCATGCTCCCCTTGGCCCCAATGGCATCAAGGATGGACATTGCCAGCGCAGCCCCTTCTTTGGGGTCCGTCCCGGCACCTAGTTCATCCAAGAGGACCAGGCTGCGGTTGGTAATCCGGTCAAGAATTGCCTTCACATTATCCATGTGCCCGGAAAAGGTACTCAGGTTTTGTTCCAAGGATTGTTCGTCCCCGATATCGGCAAAGATATTGTCGAACACGGCGATTGTGCTCCCCTCTTCGGTCGGAATAAACAGTCCCGACTGGCCCATTAACTGGATAATCCCCAAGGTCTTTAGGGTAATGGTCTTACCACCGGTGTTGGGCCCCGTGATGATAATCGCCTGATAGTCTTTCCCAATCTTAATGTCGTTGGCGACCACCTTATCACGGGCAATCAGGGGGTGACGGGCCTTGCGCAGGTTCACCACGTTATCCCGTGAAAGCAACGGCAGGCTGGCCTTCATCTGGTGGGCTAAGGTGGCCTTCGCATTTACAAAGTCCAGGTGGCCCAGCAGTTGCTCGTTATTTAAGATGTCATGCCGGTAGGGGGTGATGAGGGCCGAAAGCTCGGCGAGAACCCGCAGGACTTCCTGTTTTTCCTCAATCTGTGCCTGCCGTAAGCGGTTATTATCCTCCATCACTGCTCCCGGCTCAATGTAAAGGGTCTGACCACTCGCACTCTGGTCATGAACCACCCCACCGAACTTATTCCGGTAACGGGCGAGGACGGGGATAACAAACCGGTCATTACGCACCGTTACAATTGGCTCACTCAAATACTTGGCACTCCTCCCGGTGGTGTAGTGGTCCATCTGAGTGCGAATCTCATCTTCCGTCTTCGTAATCAGTTGGCGGATACCGTGTAGCTTGGGAGAGGCCTCATCCGTAATCCGCCCATCCGGGTCAACCGATTGAACCAGCCGTCGTGTTACGGAAGGAATGGTCACGAGACGGTCGACGACCCCTTCAAGGACCCGTAGCTTGATCTTCTTCTCCCGCATCTGGTCAAAGAAGTTTTGCACACTCATGCTGGCCTGCAGGACCTTTGTCACCTGTGCCAGTTCGGTCCCGTTCAGATTGGCACCAATCCGCAACCGCTTCATCTGTGGCTTAACGTCTGCTAATTTAGGAAGGGGAATCCCACCTTCTAGACGCAAGATATCGGCCCCGTCAGTAGTTTCTTCCAGCATCTGGTGAACCGTATCAAAATCCGTTGCCGGCATTAAAGCTGCCAGCTCTTGGCGGCCCGCTGCGGATACCAGGTAGTGGGCCAGGGCCGTTTTAATCTGATTAAACTCAAGTGTTTCAATAATTTTGTGATTCATACTTAACTTCCTTTTAGCCGATTGTTTGTAATAATAAATGAGCTAAAACTGGTGTCTGGTTGATAATCAACCGGGCCAGGCCGGAGTTGGCAATCTGCATCTGCCACCACCCCGCTGGCCACAACTGGGTAACCGCCAGAACCAGGAAAATAATGATGTAGCCGATTACCAGGGAAAGGGCCCCACCAGCAAGGCGATCCACCGTCCCGATAACGGGCACGCGCTTAATCCAGCGTAATTGGCGGATCCCCCAGTGACAGATGATGGAAACCGCGGTAAATACCAGGAGAAAGGCAATCCCCCGACTGAAAAAGGCACTCGTATCGACCGCCGAAAGAATCGCGCTTGAATAGGAGGCCTCGTCCGTAACGTTTGGTAAGAGGTGGCCTAACCATGTCCCGAGCATTGGTGCAACCGTCTTAGCGGCAAGCCAACTGACGATGTATGTCCCGGTGTACAGGACCATCATGATTAAACCCTTCCGGTGTCCATTTATAAAACAACCAATCAAAATTAAGATAATTAACGTGGTTAAAATCATTTTACCGCCCCACTAATCCGTGGGAGAATCCTCCCACAAGTATAAAGAGGCTTCTAGTGTTCGACGGTGCCGAGCGCTAGGAGCCCTTCTTTATTCTTTATTATCACCATAAATTTATGCGTTGAAATTACCGTCATCGTCAAGGAAGGTGTTCAGGACCTGCTCAACCATATCCCATTCCTTATCGTCTTCAATCGGGACAAGGTCTTGGCCGTCGCCGTCTTTGTTGTCAGCAACAATGTAGGCCTGAATATCCACCGAGTCATCATTTTCCTGTTCTGCAGGGTAAATAAAGATATAGGACTTGCCATAATCATCCGAATCGAAGGTGAACAGTTCCTTAAAGAGCTGTTCGTTACCATCCTCATCGATTAAGGTAATCAGGTTATCGTCGTTATTTTGCTTTTTACTCACTCTAATCATCCTTTATTTTAGTTTTTGTACTAGTCGACCGTGACGATCAAGGTAACTCTGCAGGATAAAGGTTGCGGCAACCTCGTCAATAACTTTTTTTTGCTTTGCCCGTGAGATATCGGCTTCCTCAACCAGCATCCGGTGGGCTTCAACCGTCGTTAAACGTTCATCCTGGTAGTCAACGGGAATATCAGGGAAACGCTTCTTTAACAGGTCACCGTAATGCTTGGAAGCGTCTACCCGGGGGCCTTCCGTGTTATTCATGTTCTTCGGCAGACCAAGAACAAAGCCAGCGACCTGTTCCTTGCTGACTAACTCAGCAACCCGGTCAATGCCAAAGACCTCTTCATCCTCATCAATGGGGATGATTTCCACCGCTTGTGCTGTCCAGCCCAAGGGGTCACTAACGGCAATCCCAACAGTCTTTGAACCAACGTCTAACCCCATTAACCTCATTTAGTCTCACCGTTATTCTTCAGGTACGACCGAACTAATTCCTCAATAATTTCATCACGTTCATGTTGACGAATTAGGTTCCGCGCATCATTTAACCGCGGAATGTATGCTGGATCTCCAGACAGCAGGTAACCAACGATTTGGTTAATCGGGTTGTAACCCTTCTCCTCTAAAGACTCGTAAACCGTCTTTAGCGTCTGCTTAATATCTTCTTGACGTTCTTGGCCGAAGTCAAAGAACATCGTCTTATCATTATTGGTAGTCATCAATCGTCACCTCCACGTAGTCTCTTAAGTGAATATTTTACTATAATAACTCATAAAGCACAATTATAGTGTTTCTTAGAAATTGCCTTTCTCTTGTCCGGCCCAACTAATTTTGGGGCCACCCATATACACAACGACAACCAGCCCCCCTAAAAAGCGCGAAAAGGCCTTTGGCATTCGTAAATTCCGAATGCCAAAGGCCTTTCATATTTAGTAGTTTACTTATTCAAATATTCCTTAGCCAGCTTGAGGGCGTCTTGGATTCCCTCTGGCTTCTTACCACCGGCTTGGGCGAGGTTTGGCCGACCACCGCCGCCACCGTTAATTGCCTTGGCAATGGCTTTGATCAGGTCACCGGCTTTTAAGCCATCCTTAACCTTATCATCACTAACCGCAACCAGCAGGTTAGCCTTACCGTTGTTCGCAGTCCCTAAGACAAGAACGTCGGAAAGCTTCTTTGCCCGCCAAGAATCAGCCAGTTGCCGCAACTGACCCATTCCAGCAACCTTGACTTCAGCAGCAATCAGTTTGCCACCCTTCGTTTCTTCAACGTTATCAAAGACGCTGTTGGCTTGTTGGGCAGCGATCTTGGCTTGCAGTGCCTCGACCTGCTTGTTAGCCTGCTTTAACTCGTCCTGGAGGCTAGCAACTTGATGAGGGACTTCCTTAATTTGGGCCACCTTCAGATCACTAGCAACTTCTTCCAGCATTGCGTTCCGCTTCTGCAGGAAGTCATAGGCATCACTCGAGGTGACCGCTTCAATCCGCCGAATGCCGGCACCAACGCCTCCTTCAGAAACAATCTTAAAGAGACCCAGTTCGTTAGTGTTCTTGACGTGGTCACCACCACAGAATTCGGTGTTGTAATCACCAATCTTAACAACCCGGACCTTATCACCGTACTTGTCGGAGAAGAGGGCGATGGCACCCATTTCCTTAGCGGAGTCAATATCAGTTTCAATGGTCTTGACCGGAATCTCCTTGAAGATCTGTTCGTTAACCATCTTTTCAACCGCAGCTAGGTCCTTGGCCGTAACCTGGCCAAAGTGGTTGAAGTCAAAGCGCAGGTAGTGCTCTTCAACTAAGGACCCGGCCTGTTGGGTGTGACCACCAAGGACATTCCGCAGTGCTTGGTCCAGCAGGTGGGTTGCCGTGTGGTTCTTTTCAATCTTCAAGTGACGAAGACGGTCCACAACCAGCTTGTAGCGGGCCCCCTTCTTCAGTGGGGACTTTAGTTCAACCCGGTGCAGGTTTTGTTGGTTTGGTGCGTGCTGAACATCGACAACCCGACCAACCGTGTTGCCATAGTTATCAATAATGTCACCAGTATCAGCAACCTGGCCCCCCATTTCGGCGTAGAATGGGGTCTTGTCGAAGATAACCTCGACATCATCGTCTCCTGGCTGGGCGCTGTCGGCCTGCTTGCCGTCATGGGCCAAGCCGATTACTTTGGCGTCATTAACCGTCAAGTCAGTGTAACCAACGTATTCGCTAGGGTCCTTAAATTCAGTCCACAGGTCGGTCTGAACACCCATCCCGTTATCCATGTCACGAGCATTCCGGGCCCGGTTTTGTTGTTCAGTCATTGCGGCTTCAAAGCCCTTTTGGTCAACGGTGAGCCCTTCGTCGGCAGCGTATTCCTTCGTCAACTCAATTGGGAAGCCATAGGTATCGTAGAGCTTAAAGGCGGTCCGCCCATCGATTTCATTCGTTCCATCCTTCTTGGCCTGTTCAATAACGTTATTCAACAGGTTAAGTCCACCATTCAGGGTCGCACTGAAGCGGTCTTCCTCGGACTTGATGACGGAGGAAATGTAGTCGGCGTTCTTCAAGACTTCTGGGTAGTAGTCCTGCATGATCTTACCAACGGTTGGGACCATCTTAGCTAGGAATGGCTTATCAATGCCCAACTTTTTGCCGGCAACAACTGCCCGCCGTAACAACCGCCGGATGACGTAACCCCGTCCCATGTTGGATGGCAGGGCCCCATCACCAATTGCAAAGGTGATCGTCCGAATGTGGTCCGCAATGATCTTAAATTGGATATCGTCAGCCTTGTTGGCTCCGTACTTCTTACCAGCGGAGAAGTCCTCCGTCTGCTTAATCAGCGGCATGAACAGGTCGGTCTCAAAGTTGGTTGGGGCGTTTTCAAAGATTGAAACGACCCGTTCCAGCCCCATCCCGGTATCAATGTTCTTGTGCGGCAGTGGTTCGTAGGTGTTTTCTGGTGTGTGGTTGAACTGACTGAAGACGATGTTCCAGATTTCCAGGTAGCGTTCGTTTTCACCACCAGGATAGTTTTCGGGATCATCATCTGCTAAATTGTTGAATTCCTGGCCACGGTCGTAGAAGATTTCCGTATCTGGGCCAGAAGGACCCTGACCAATGTCCCAGAAGTTATCTTCGTCCGGAATCAGGTGGTCCTTAGCAACCCCAACTTCACGCCACTTGTTATAAGCATCGTGGTCCTTTGGATAGTAAGTAATGTAAAGACGTTCGGGATCAAAGCCGAACCACTTGTCACTGGTCAGCAGTTCCCAAGCCCAAGGAATAACTTCATTCTTGAAGTAATCACCTACTGAGAAGTTCCCCAGCATTTCAAACATGGTGTGGTGCCGCGCCGTCTTACCCACGTTTTCAATATCGTTAGTCCGAATACTCTTTTGCGAAGATGTCATCCGCGGATTTTCCGGAACGACCTTCCCATCAAAGTACTTCTTCATTGTGGCGACCCCAGAGTTGATCCATAGCAAGGTTGGGTCATTGACTGGCACCAAGGATTGACTTGGCATAATCTTGTGGCCGTGTTCCTTAAAGAATTCCAGGTACATGCGCCGTACTTGCGCACTGTTAAGCTTCTTTAGCTCTTTCACTGTCCTCTTCCTTTCCAAAAACAAAATCCACCCTTGCTAACAGAGACGCCCAACTGACGCGGTACCACTCTGCTTGCAACGATGGATTTCGTTTACCTCTTTAATCCCGGTTAAACCGGGTTGTATTCAAATTGTTAAGAATGGGGAGCACCACTACAATACCCTCGACTGTCACAGCACCCCAGCCGTTTCTGAAAGTAGTATTTATAATGGCATATCCCAAACGAACCATATTATAGCGGACCCGCCAGAAAAAATCAACGGGCGTTTCGCTCCCGGCGGTGTTGACGTTGACGCTGCCGTTTAGCCTTCCGCATCTTATGACGCATCTCGAGCTTCCGCTTTTGCTGTTCATCCTCTTTGATTGCCCGCTTGATCCGCTTCTTGTAGCCCGGCTTGACATTTCGCTTGGTCTTCTTGACATAGCCCTTCATGGACGGATCAAGTTCTTCTTTCCGGTGCTTAAACTTCTTGCGCCGGTTCCGGTCATGGGTTGTGACAATGCGACCACCCTTTAATTCCTTAGGGACAAAGGTGATCCCCCGGTCTTCCAGCTTAGCGATCAGGTCGTCTTCGGCGGGCTCGTAAAGGGTAATTGCGGTTCCCTTCATCCCGTTGCGGCCTGTCCGGCCAACCCGGTGGACAAAGTACTCGAGGTCTGTCGGTAAGTCGTCATTGATCACCAAGGAGACCCCATCAATGTCGATTCCGCGGGCCGCCAGGTCGGTCGCCACGACATACTGGAAGTCGAGGTTACGAATCTGGCGCATTGTCCGCTTCCGCCGCCGGGGTTCAAGGCCCCCATGGATCATTGCCACCTTTAAGCCCTGTTCACTCAGGTACCGGGTCAGTTCTTCCACCCGTTCCTTGGTATTGGCAAATACCAGTGCCAGGTAGGGTTCACCCAGGGTCAAGAGACGGTAAATCAGCTGGTTCTTGTCCTTCCCCTTGGTAGACATTAACCAATTCTCAACATCGGGATTGATCACCGTTTCGGTCGGAATCTCTTCCATCACCGGATTCTTCATGTACTTTTTCAAAAATGGCCGCAGCTTTTGGGGAATCGTTGCCGAAAAAACCATCATCTGGAGGTCTTCCGGGAAGTGGCTGGCAATCTGGTCAACCTGCTCCAAGAATCCCATATCAAGGGTCATATCAGCCTCATCCACCACGAACATCGTTGCCGTGTGGATGTCAAGAAATTGGGACTTAATCAGGTCCAATACCCGACCCGGTGTCCCAATTACCAGCTGCGGTTGCTTGCGCTCCAGTTGGTCAATCTGGTGTTGCTTATCCGTACCACCGACATAGTTGTGAATTGTCAACGGTTGGTCAGCAAACTTATTCAGCTGCTTAGCCGCATTGTAGATCTGGTAAGCCAGCTCACGACTAGGCGTGGTAATCACCGCCTGGACACTTTGGTCATCTTCTTGAATGCGGGAAAAGATTGGCAAGAGGAAGGCGTGGGTTTTCCCACTCCCAGTTGCCGACTGACCGACAACGCTCTTTCCCTTCATAATTTCCGGAATTACCCTTTCCTGCACAGGTGTCGGGGTACGGAAGTTAATGGCCGTGACAGCCTTAACCAGGTAGGGTTTTAAATTAAAGTCGTTAAATGTTTCGTTTGACATTGTGATCCTCTCCTTACTTTTGGGTTTGGGTCAATTGGTCCAGTTCCGCAATTACCTGCTTAATCTCTGCCTCATCCTTGGCCTTGGCCCCACTAGCAAGCGGGTGGCCACCACCATCATGATGCTTTGCCAGCTCATTGATGACCGGTCCCTTTGACCGCAGGCGGATCCGGTAGTGACCGTCCTCTTGTTGGACAAAGATTGCCCAGGCGCTAACGTTTTTAATCCGGCCTGGTAACGAAACCACGGCCGACGTTCCCGCCTCAGTCAAGCCAAACTTCTTCAAGATTTCATCCGTCAAGACGACGTAAGCGGCCCCGTGCTCGAGGATTGTTAAGTGCTCGTAAACGAAAGCCGATAAGCGGGCAACTGGCAAACTAATCTCGTCCTCACGCCGGCTGATGGCCGCTGCATCGGCCCCTGCAGCCATCAGGGCACCAGCTACTAGCATTGTCCGCGGGGTCGTTGCCGGGTACAAGAAGCGGCCGGTATCACCAATGATCCCCGCGTACAGGGCGTGAGCTGCCTTCTTCGGGAGGGTCAACTCGTCAGCGAAGTGCTGGTAAAAGTCGTAGATCATCTCTGAACAACTCGATGCTTCCGGCTGGACCCACATTAAATCACCGAATGGCTCATCATTTGGGTGGTGGTCAATCTTGATCAGCTTGTCCCCGTTATTAAAGCGGCGGTCATCGATCCGGGGTGCATTAGCGGTATCCGTGACAATCACCAAGGCGTCGTCAAAGGTGGCACTACTGATGTCGTCCATCGTCCCAATCCAATCAAATCCCGGGATGTGGTTGCCAACCAGGTAAATTTGCTTGTAAGGAAACGATGCTTTGAGGATTTCTCCCAAGCCTACCTGGGAGCCAATTGCGTCCGGGTCGGGGCGCTGGTGACGGTGAATAATGATTTTGTTGTACTTTTTGATCTGCTTAAAGATTTCGCCAAGTTGATCAGCCATGATTATTTCTGCTCCTTAATTTTGAAATGTCTAACAATTAAGTATACCAAAAAAAGGCTTTTAACCAAAGTTTGATGATGCAAGCAAAAACCCGCTTCATTCGGATCAACCAAACAAAGCGGGTTATTTCGTTAAGCGATGGCGCTTAACAATATTGAATTATTACTTCTTGTCAACAGCGTGACCACCGAAGCCGTTCCGCAGTGCGGCAACGACCTTACCATCAAAGGTGTCTTCTTGCATTGACTTGAAACGAGCACAGAGGGCTTCGTAGATAACTGGTGTTGGAACGCTGTGGTCCATGGCGTCGGCAATTGTCCAGTGCGCTTCACCAGAACTGTGCATCCGACCTTGGATCTTTTCAAGGTGGGGATCCTTTTCAAAGGCATCTTCAGCCAGTTCCATCAGCCATGAACGAATTACTGAACCGTGGTTCCAAAGCTTAGCAACGGCTGCGTTGTCATAGTTGAAGTCAGAAGCTTCCAGAACTTCGAAACCTTCACCGATGGCTTCCATCATCCCGTATTCAACACCGTTGTGGACCATCTTCAGGTAGTGACCAGAACCGGCCTTACCAGTGTAAAGGTAACCGTCCTTTTGGGAAATACCTTCAAAGAGTGGACGAATCCGTTCAAAGACATCCTTGTCATCGCCACCGATCATGAAGTTACCACCTTCAAGGGCACCACGCCAGCCACCTGAAGAACCACAGTCAAAGTAGTGGATGCCCTTTTCCGTCAGCATCCGGTTGTGCTTTAAGGAATCCTTCCAGAAAGTGTTCCCACCGTCGATAACAACGTCGTCAGCAGAAAGCTTAGCGGCAAGTTGTTCCATCGTTGCATCAGTTGGCTTACCAGCTGGAACCATCACCCAGATTGTCCGTGGAGCAGCTAACTTTTCAACCATTTCATCAAGGGTAAAGGCAGTTTGGGCACCGTAAGAACCGGCTTCCTTAACTGCATCCTTGTTAAGGTCAAAAGCAACGACATCGTTGTCATTACGCAACATATTTTGAGCAAGGTGAATACCCATCTTACCCAAACCAATCAATCCAATTTGCATCTAAAATTCCCTCCTGTGATTTAACAGTCTTGTCAAAGAAATGCTGGCTTTGACAAGTGTAAAGAAACTAAAGGGCTTTCAAAAGAAAAACCCTTAACTAATCAACAGTTAAGAGTTTCGCACGTTTTCACAAATTAGTCAATTATTATTTTGCTTGCTCACCAGCATCGCTGTCGTCAGCCGGCTTGCTGTCGGCTTTTTCTTCCTCAGCCGGTTTTTCAGCAGGCTTTTCTGCAGCAGAATCTTCACTTGCTGTTTTCTTTTCAGCAGGCGCAGCGGTTGAGCTCTTTACTACCCGGGCAATTGCAACCATGTCGAAGGTCAAGTAAATTCCTTCACAATCTAAGGTGACTGTGCGGTCTTCCTTGTTGATGCTGTCAATCTTACCGTGGAGACGGCCGATGGTGACAACTTCGTCCCCCTTGTGCATGTCGTTCATCATCTCTTGGTGTTGCTTCCGTTGCTTCTGCTGTGGCCGAATCATGAAGAAGTACATTAAAGCAATCATCAGGATGATCAGGATAAAGCTGGAGAAGGTAGCACTAGAAGAAGATGCCCCCAACGTTAAGAAGTCTAAAATGTTCACGATTATTTCCATTCCCTTCAAAAATTTTCATATTCAACTTTAACAAACTTTCAGTAAAAAAGCTACTCTAGCTCGTCAATCGCCCATTCAGCAGCCAGGTTGTGAACCATGTCGGCGTTAATTGCCTGGTGAGCTGTTTCCGCAAGCTGGTTCAGGGTATAGAGGTTATGGGCCATCAAGAGGTCGTCGCCAAGAGCGGCCCCCTGTTCACATAGCTGGTGAAGGTAGGACCGGCTATACCCTGCCTGGCAAACTGGGCACTGACAATTGGCATCAATTGGTCGCTGGTCGCTAACAAAGTGCTGCTTGTCAAGATGGAGCCGGTTGGTCTGCACAAAGGCAACGTGGTGGTGAGCCTCCGCTACGGCACAGTCACTATCAACCAGGTCGTAACCCGCCAGCATCGCGAGCAGGGTCCCCTCCAACGAGTTGCTCCCGGTCAAGTAATGAGGCCCCTGCTCCGGCAGCATGGTCAACACTTCCCGCATCAGGCGTACCTGTTCGCGTAGTTTCACGTTATTGCCAATCCCCTTCACTGCATACCCAGCAAACGACTGGCGACTAGCTGCCTGGGCACTCATCATCCGGACCCGCTTTAGTCCGCCGCCGACGACCGACGCCAAGAGGCCATCCGATGGCGCTCCCAGCCAGGAGGCCGTCTGGATTGCTGCCGCTTTTAAATCGTCCACCGGTGCGTAGTAGTCACTCCAGCGGTCAAAGCTTGTCACAAAGTCACATCCCAGCTTTGCTTGCCATTCCATTGTCTCTTCAGGAGTGTAGAACTTTAACTGACCGGATTGGGGGTCGTGAAAGCGTACCCCATCCTTCTTCCGGCCCCGTGGTTTGGCCCACTGGTAGGCCCGGCTGGTACCCGGGTCACCGACGATTAATCCCGACCAGTGTAAACGCTGGTGGAGGTCACCAAACTCAGCGGCCTTCGTCCCACTTAACCAGTAGTCAAAGACCTCCTGCTTAATTGCCTGACCACCGAGATTGGCAATCTCTTTGGCCGGAAAGCTTTGCACGGTCAGCCCCGCATGAACCACTAGTGGTGTCTGCAGTACCTGTTTTTTGACCTGTAGCTGCCCTGTACGGCCTATCTCGCCCTGGTGCTTAATCGTAAAATTGACCTTTTCCATCATCGCTCCCCCTTTGAATCAGGGTAACTGATTCCTAAGTGCGCATAAGCCGCCGGCGTGACCATCCGCCCCCGCGGCGTACGGCTGATAAAGCCAATTTGCAAGAGGTAAGGTTCATACATCTCTTCGATGGTGCTCGTCTCTTCACCGATGTTAGCCGCAATCGTCTTCAGGCCAACCGGTCCCCCGTGGTAGTAGTTAATCATCGTCAAAAGCATTTTGCGGTCAACCTCGTCCAAGCCGTGGCTGTCAACCTGCAGTAGGTCAAGGGCCTGTTTAACCGTTGCCGAATCGATGCTGGGCTTTTTGGCTACTTGGGCGAAGTCACGGACCCGTTTTAAAAGGCGGTTAGCAATCCGGGGCGTTCCCCGTGACCGCAGGGCCAACTCGTGGGCGCCGACCTCTTCAATCTTGCTATTAAAGATCTTGGCAGACCGGAAAATAATCTGTTTTAGCTCGTCCTGGTTGTAGTAGTTCATGTGTTCAACAATTCCAAAGCGGTCACGCAGCGGTGCGGACAACATCCCCGCCCTTGTGGTAGCCCCAATCAGGGTAAACGGTGGCAGGGGGAAGTGCACTGGATGGGCGGTTGGTCCTTCGCCAACCACAATGTCAATGTAGTAGTCCTCCATTGCCGAATAGAGCATTTCCTCAACTACCTTGGGCAGGCGGTGAATTTCGTCAATAAAGAGGACATCCCCCGGTTGTAGTTCATTAAGCAGGGCAACCAGGTCCCCCGGCTTCTCAATCGCCGGGCCACTGGTGGTCTTAATGTTGACGTGCATCTCATGGGCAATTACCATCGCCAGCGTGGTCTTCCCTAAGCCGGGGGGACCGTACAATAAGACGTGGTCAAGTGCCTCTTCCCGCTCCCGGGCGGCTTCAATGTATACCCGGAGCTTCCCCTTCACCTGCTCTTGACCAATATAGTCATCCAGGGTTTGGGGACGGAGGGTCAATTCCATTTGCTCCTCGGCCTCGTCTTGGGCATGGTCGGATAAAACTTTATTTTTATTATCTTCGCTCACAGCAAAATCTCCTTAGTTGAGTAATCGTAAGGCACTCCGTAAGTACTCATCCGTCGTTTTCTGCTTACCTTGCAGGTGTTTTTTAACTTTCTTTACATCCCGTTCCTTGTAGCCCAGCGCCTTCAGTGCGGCTAAGGCATCGGCAAGGGCGGGATTTTCACCGGCCGCTTCCTCATCGGCACCTGCAAAGAGCGGCCCGGTAGTTGCCACCGCCGTGATCTTGTCCTCTAAGTCGAGGACAATCTGGGAGGCCGTCTTCTTCCCGATTCCCGGGAACTTGGTCAGGTAGCCGACGTTATTATTAGCAATGGCGTCGATCAGCCCCTGGTGGTCTGGATTGGCCAGGATCGCTAGTGCACTCTTGGGGCCAATCCCGGAAACGTTAATTAGCTGCATAAACAGTTGCTTTTCGTCCTGGTCATTAAAGCCAAAGAGGGAGATATCATCGTCGCGGACAGCTTGATAAACGTAGACCCGAACCTGCTTTTGGGGGTCTTCGTTAAAGCGATAAGGGTTAGCAACAAGTAGCTTGTAGCCCACCCCGTTAACGTCAATTACGATGTACTGGGGGGCAACGATACTAACCACCCCGGTTAAATATTCATACACTGAAACTACTCTCCTTTAGTTAAAAGTCGTGATCATCAAAATCATCCGCATACGGAACATGTGATTCCTGGATTCGTTTAAACATCTTCTCCAAGTCCCGGTCATTAAAGTGAACCGTCACTGGCCGACCGTGGGGACAGTTGAAGGGGTTCTCGCACTGGGGCAAGCGCCTTAACAGGGCCCGTGCTTCCCGGTCATCCAGGTGGTGGTTAGCCTTAATGGCCCGCTTACAGCTCATCATGATTGCTGTCTTCATACGGAATTGACGAACCGTTAACTTACCATCCTTGAGCAGCCAGTCAATCATTTCCTTGACCGTATCCTCTTCTTGCCCTTCCTTAAACCAGGTCGGGTGGGAACGGAGAAGAAAACTGTTCTGGCCAAAGGATTCCAGGTGAAGGCCGACACTGGCTAAAAGGTCAATGTGGTTGTTGATGTTCATCGCATCGACCGTTGAGTAGTTCAGTACCAGGGGAACCAGGAAGGTCTGCTGGTCCAGGCTCACCTGACCGATCTCCTTTCGGTACCGCTCGTAGTTGATCCGTTCCTGGGCCGCGTGCTGGTCCACAATGTAGAGACCGTCACTAGCCTGGGCTAATAGGAAGGTCCCCTGGAGCTGACCAATATACTGGAGGTCGGGAAAGCGTCCCTGGGCCTGGTCACTCTTGTCGTGAACATCCAGTTCCATGTTTTCGGCCTTAGTTGGTGTTGCCGGTTGAGTCTGCGGAGTATTTTCACCAAACGGTGCGACCGTGCCTTCATTTTGGTAGCGCGCATCGAACTCCCGCATTGGGGCGGAACTTAATTCGCCGGCCTTATGAATAATCACCGGGGCGCTAACTTCGCCATCGGTGTTCTCAGCGTGGGCCACCGCAGCCTTACGATCTTCCTTGCTGGGGGCATCTTCATCGGGAGCCGGTTGCGAAGCAGTAGCCGCGCTCGCCGGCTGCGGCTGGGCAACGTTGTATGGATGGGCGGCCTCCTTTAGGCGCCGTTGCAAATCATTCACCACGTCTGCGGACGGCGGTGTGAAAGCCTGCGCATCAACATCAGGAATCAGGTTCTCGGTAGCAATCCGGTCACGGATCGTCTGTGAAATCAGCTTGGTGAGCTGGGGCTCCTTGCTAAGACGCACCTCTCGTTTAGCGGGGTGGACATTAACATCGACCAAAACTGGGTCCAGGTCAATGTTGACCACCGCAATTGGGTAGCGCCCCACCATTAACTTCGATTCATACCCCTGGATAATCGCCTTTGTAAGCTCAAAGTTCCGGATATAACGGTGGTTGATCGTAATGGTGATGTACTGGCGCGAAGCCCGAGTCAGCTCCGGTAAGGAGACGTAACCCGTCACCTTAAAGTCATCGTCTTCCCCGCTGATTGGCAGCATTTTTCTTCCGGCCTGGATGCCATAGATTGCGGCAACCACTTGCTGGAGGTTACCGTTGCCAGCTGAACGAAAGATTTCCTTCCCGTTGTGGGTAAAGCTGAAGGCCACGCCAGGGTTGGCCAGTGCTAGCCGGTTGATGATGTCAGTAATCCGGGCCAGCTCGGTGTGGGGAGACTTTAAGTACTTTAAGCGGGCAGGGGTGTTGTAAAAGAGGTCGGTAACGCGGACGTCTGTCCCCCGCCGGGCCGGGGCGGGTTTGTTAGTGAGCGTTTCCCCACCACGGAGGTGGATCATCGTCCCCGCGTCTCTTCCCTCCTGGGCAGTAGTTAGTTCAACGTCTGCTACTGAGGCAATGCTGGGTAAGGCCTCACCACGAAAGCCCATCGTCTGTACCCGAAAGAGGTCCTTACGGCTACTGATTTTACTGGTGGCGTGCCGCCGAAAGGCCAGTGGCACGTCATCTTTTGCGATTCCAATTCCGTCATCGATCACCCGGATGCTATCAAGGCCGGCATTTTCAACAATGATATCAACCCGCTTGCTGTTGGCGTCCAGTGAGTTTTCGACTAGTTCCTTAACAATAGAGGCCGGCCGCTCAATAACCTCCCCAGCGGCAATCTGGTCCGCTAAGACACTGTTTAATTCGTGAATTTGCCCCATTCTGTCCACCTCACTTTAGCTTCTGCTGCAATTCATAGAGCTGGTTCATAACTTCCATCGGCGTCATCCCCATCAGGTTCAATTCCTTTAACTGGTGAAGGATCTTTTGGCCCTTGCGATTACTTTTACGGCTGGGTTGCGGTTGGAACAACTCCAGCTGACCATTTGATTCCACCGCCGGCGCCGCGGGCTTTTCTTGGGGTTGCGCTTCCTTGACCCGGTCTTTGTGATCGGCCTTTTTAACCGTCAGCTGAACATCCTGGTGTTCCAGTCCCTTCAAAATCTCATCGGCCCGATTCAACAGGGTTGTTGGCATGCCCGCTAACTTGGCAACGTGGATCCCGTATGATTTATCGGCCGGACCCGCACTAACCTTGTGCAGGAAAACCAGCTCGCCGTTCTTCTCGGTCGCCCCCACGTGGACGTTCTTTAACCGGGGTAAGGTCTTTTCCAGGCTGGTCAATTCGTGGTAGTGGGTCGAGAAAAGGGTCTTGGCACGGACGTGCTCATGCAGATATTCAATGATTGCCTGGGCAAGGGCCATCCCATCATAGGTGGCAGTTCCCCGGCCAATCTCATCAAAGAGGATCAGGCTGCGGTCGGTGGCGTGACTGAGGGCGTTATTGGCCTCCATCATTTCCACCATAAAGGTACTTTCCCCAGAAATCAGGTCATCAGCCGCCCCAATCCGGGTGAAGATCTGGTCAAAAATTGGCAATTCTGCCTGGCTGGCGGGCACAAAGCAGCCGATCTGGGCCATTACCGCGGTTAAAGCCAATTGCCGCATGTAGGTACTCTTCCCGGACATGTTAGGACCCGTAATGAGTAAAATATCCGTGTTGTCACCCATTTTGACGTCATTGGGGACGTACTCCTGGTGGCCCATAAACTTTTCAACAACCGGGTGGCGGCCATCCTTGATCTGCAAGTTATGGCCGGTGTTCATCTGTGGCCGGACAAAGTGGTAGTCTTCACTGACCACTGCGAAACTCTGCAAGACATCCAACTCAGAAAGGGCCTTAGCAAGCTTTTGGAGCCGTTTAATCTGCCCCTTCACCTGTTCGCGAATTTTGACAAAGAGGTCGTATTCCAGGGCTACCGACTTCTCCTGGGCCCCCAGGATGAGGGCCTCCTTTTCCTTTAGTTCTGGGGTAGAGAACCGTTCAGCGTTAACCAGGGTCTGCTTACGCTCGTAACGGTCCCGTGGAATCTTGTCGAGGTTAACCTTGGTGACTTCAATGTAGTAGCCGAAGACGTGGTTGTAACCGATCTTCAGGTTATTAATCCCGGTAACCTGCCGTTCCTGGGTCTGCAGGTCGGCAATCCACTGCTTGCCATTGTTCATGGCGTCCCGGTATTTATCAAGTTGGTCGTTATAGCCATCCTTGATCACCCCACCGTCAGTGACCGCAATTGGTGGTTCTTCCACAATCGCCTGGTCAATCAGGCCAGCAATATCACTCAACGGATCTAGACGGGTAGTCAGATTTTCAAAGGCCGGTGAATCAAGGGTTTCTAAGACGTACTTGATCTTGGGAACCTGCTGGAGGGAGGTCTTTAGCTGGATCAAGTCCCGACCATTGACACTTCCGTAGGCGACCCGGCCAGCCAGCCGCTCAAGATCATAAACCTTGATCAGCTCCTGCTGGATATTGCTTCGCTCAAAGTAGTGGTTTAGCAGCTCCTCAACCTTATCCTGTCGTTCTGCAATTGCCTGGGGGTCAATCAACGGACGGTCAATCCACTGCTTCAAAAGTCGGCTCCCCATGGCAGTCTTCGTTTCATCGAGGAGCCAGGACAGGGTTCCCTGGCGCTTCCCGCTACGCATGTTCGTCATTAATTCCAGGTTAGTTTTGGAATAGTGGTCAATCTTCATGAAGGCGTTAGCGCGGTAGGAAATGGCCCGTTGCATGTGCGCAAGTGATCGTTTCTGGGTCGTCAGCAGGTAGGACACCAGGAGACTGACAACGTATTTCTGCCCCTCATCCTGGAGGTCCTGGGTCAGGTAACTAATCTCCGCTTGCTTGAGAATCTTTTCCTGCTTGGATAGGAGGATGTGCCGCTTCTTGAAGGCTGCTAACAGTTCGTCCGGCAGGTCACCAGCGCTGACAACTTCCTTACTCTGCAAGTTGATTAACTCATTTAAGACCCCGTTGACACTATCAAAGGTGGTGGTCTTCAACTCCCCCGTCGAGAGGTCTGTGTAGGCCAGGCTAAACTGGCCATTTTTTTCACTAATTGCCGTCAGGTAGTTATTGTTACGGGCCTGATCACCGTTCAAATCCATCTGGGTTCCCGGAGTCACCAGTCGGGTTACCGCCCGCTTTACCATTCCCTTAGCCTTCTTGGGGTCCTCCATTTGCTCGCAGATGGCAACCTTATACCCCTTATCAATTAAGATATCAACGTAACTATCAACCGCCCGGTGTGGAACCCCACACATGGGAATCGGGTTCTTCGCACTGTGGTTCCGGGTGGTCAGCGTTAGTTCCAACAGCTGGGCCCCCTTGACCGCATCATCATTAAAAAGCTCATAAAAGTCTCCGAGACGGTAAAAAAGGAAGGCGTCCGGGTACTGGTCCTTCACTTTTTGGTACTGTTCCATCATCGGTGTTAATTTTTTGGCCACAAAGGTTCACCTCATTAATAAATTTCACTCATACGTCCATATTCACACAGTCTAATTATATTTTTTGCCCCTGACCAGTGCAAGCTTCCGGGGATAAACTGCCTTTACTTTAAACTCAAAAGAGGCTGGGAAAAGTCCACAACCTCTTTTTCAGTCTGCATAACGGGTACAGCCCTATTTAGCATAATCAATTGCCCGTACTTCACGAATAACGGTCACCTTGATGTGACCAGGGTATTCTAGTTGTTGTTCAATTTTCTGCTTAATATCGTGGGCCAAAGTTGTTGCCTGAAGGTCCGAAATCTTCTTTGGCTTAACAATTACCCGTAATTCACGACCAGCTTGAATTGCAAAACTATGGTCGACACCATCATAACTATTAGCTATGCCTTCCAGCTTCTTCAACCGCTGGATGTATTGTTCCAAGGACTCGCTTCTGGCCCCCGGCCGGGCACCAGAAATGGCGTCGGCGGCTTGAACAAGGACCGCAATTACTGAACCCGCTGGAACATCACCGTGGTGGGATGCAATCGTATTGACTACAACCTTGTTTTCCTTGTACTTCCGGGCTAATTCAACTCCTAACTCAACGTGGGAACCATCGACTTCGTGGTCAATTGCCTTCCCAATATCGTGAAGGAGCCCGGCCCGTTTGGCAAGGGCAACATCCTCCCCAAGCTCACTTGCCATAATTCCCGCAAGCTTGGCAACTTCTATCGAGTGGTCCAGGACGTTTTGACCGTAACTCGTCCGGTACTTCATCCGGCCAACCGTCTTAATCAGGTCCGGGTGCATCGAGTGGATTCCAAGGTCAAAGAGGGCCTGTTCACCGGTCTCCCTGAGCTGGCTATCCATCTGCTTCCGCGCCTTTTCAACGGCCTCTTCAATCCGTGCTGGATGAATCCGACCATCCTGAATTAGCTTCTCTAATGCGATCTTGGCAATTTCACGCCGGACAGGATCAAAGCCACTGAGGACCACTGCTTCCGGAGTATCATCAATGATCAAGTCAATCCCGGTTAAGGTTTCCAGGGTCCGGATGTTCCGGCCTTCCCGACCGATGATGCGGCCCTTCATGTCGTCATTTGGCAAGTTGACAACCGAAACCGTTGCCTCCGAAACAACATCCGCAGCACTCCGCTGAATTGCTTCCACAATCAGTTTCTTAGCGTTCCGATCAGCAGTCATCTCTGCCTGTTGTTCACTGTCCCTGATCATAACCTCACGTTCAGTCTTCAGCTTATCCTTCATCTCATCCAAGAGTTGCTGCTTGGCATCGTCATGAGACATTTGCGCAACCTTTTCCAATTCCGCCTGCCGCTGGTCGACTAAATCGTCGGCGACCTGCTGCTGACGGTGAAGCTTTTCCGTCAGCTGGTCAACCTTGTGTTCTCGGTTGCCAAGTGCGGTCTCCCGCTTTTCCAAGGCGGTATCCTTGTGGTCAAGGCTGGTCTCTCGCTGGAGCAAGCGGTCTTCTTGCCGCTGAATTTCGTTCCGGCGTTGCTTTAGTTCATTTTCAACGCTTTCACGGTAGCGGTGACTCTCGTCCTTTGCTTCCAGGATTGATTCCTTTTTCGCCGTTTCCGCTTTCGTCTTGGCTGTTGAAATGATTTCCTCAGCAGTCTGGTGTGCTGCCGCCAGTTTCTTTTCGTAACTGGCTTTGCGAACAATATAGCCAATAATAAGACCGACAACCATAGAAAGCGCGGCGAAAATTAATAACTGCACTATTTCACCCCCGCTTCAACTATTTTGTTGTTGGTTGGTTAATTATTTTCACCGTGTCGTGCAAAAAATGCACCACACAGATTAAATTTTAAGCTTGCGGAAGAGTAGTTGTCAACTACTTAACATTTAAAAATAACCCAGTGGGAAATAAGTTTCCTGCCGGCCAGAATACCGAACTTAAAACGGTGGTCGACACCGCAAACAGTGGTTTTAGTTCGTAGTTAGCCAACGCTTCATGACGCGCACCTTTCCCGTCACCAGGTTGCAACTTCCGGTAAGTAAAAGTGGCTGGGGAGAACATATTGTTTTCTCCCAGCCACTTAAATTCGCGTGTCCTAACTAATTTGGCGACCGCTCATGGGCCCTAATTAGTTTTTACTGGCTTCTTCAATTGTTTCCTGCTGGTTGGAGCCCTTGGCGTCCTCGCCATCGGTCTTCTGGTCATCCAGTGGCTTCATCCCGTAAGCAACCCGGACCTTATTCATAAGTTCGTTCATGCTTTCTGGGTGGTCTGCCAGCCACTTCTTGGCGTTTTCACGCCCCTGACCAATCCGTTCGTTGCCGTATGAATACCACGCACCACTCTTGTTGACAAGGTCCTTTTCAACGGCCATGTCGAGGAGTTCCCCAGTCTTGGAAATCCCTTCACCGTACATGATATCAACTTCACACCGCTTGAACGGTGGAGCAACCTTGTTCTTGACGATCTTTACCCGGGCCTTATTACCGATGACGTCTGTCCCGTTCTTGATCTGCTCGGCACGCCGAATTTCCATCCGGATGGTGGAGTAGAACTTTAGGGCCCGGCCACCGGTCGTCGTTTCAGGGTTACCAAACATTACGCCGACCTTTTCACGAATCTGGTTGATGAAGATTGCGATTGTCTTCGTCTTGTTGATCTCACCAGACAGCTTCCGCAGGGCTTGTGACATCAACCGCGCCTGTAAGCCGACGTGGGCATCCCCCATATCACCGTCAATTTCGGCTTGGGGTACCAGAGCAGCGACCGAGTCAATAACGACCAGGTCTACCGCCCCACTGGCAATCAGGGCATCAGCAATCGCTAACCCTTCTTCACCAGTATCGGGTTGTGACAATAATAGGTTATCCACATCGACACCCAATGCTTCGGCGTATTGCGGGTCAAGGGCATTTTCGGCGTCAATGTAAGCGGCCGTGCCACCCTGCCGTTGGACTTCCGCCACGGCGTGCAGGGCAACCGTTGTCTTCCCAGAACTTTCCGGGCCGTAGATTTCAACAATTCGACCACGTGGGTAACCACCGACACCAAGGGCCTTATCAATGGCCAAAGAGCCACTAGAAATTGTGGCAATCTTCATGTCAGCGGCATCACCCATGCGCATGATTGAACCTTTTCCAAAGTTCTTTTCAATCTTTTTCAGTGCAACATCCAGTGCTGCCTTACGCTGGTCTGCCAAATTAAATTCCTCCTTTACAAGGTCTTATCCGTCAATTAACAATACCAGTTTTTAGGTTAAAAAACAAGAAAAATGCGAACAATGGTTCGATTACCCCCGTAACTGCTGGTAAACCATCTGTAGTCCGTACTGGACGCTGAGGTTCCGAATCTCCTGCCGGCCACTGTATTCTGCCAGGTGCAAAAGCTTGGTCTGCGTTTGTTGTCCCCGAATGGCCAGGCCGAGCCAAACCGTCCCCGCTACTTGACCTTCAAGTGCATCGGGACCGGCAACCCCCGTAAAAGCCAGGCCAAAGTCGGCATCCAGTTTCTCCCGACTATTTTCGGCCATCGCCCGGGCGGTTTCAGCACTTACGACCCCGTGTTGGTTAATGACTTCGGGTGCAATGCCGAGCAGCTTCTCCTTAGCACCGGCTGCGTAGGTAACGAAGCCCCCGTTAAAGACATTCGATGCCCCGGGAACAGAGCAGATTGTGCTTTGGAACATCCCCCCAGTCAGGCTCTCCGCCCCCGTAATCGTCTTTCCCTGTTTTTTAAGGAGACTGACAACCTGGTCGACTAACGAGCAGTCATCACCAAAGCCGAAGAAATACGGACGATCAACCTTTAAGATGGCGTCCGCCGTTTCCCCTAAAACCCGCTCAGCTTCTTCAGCAGATAAGTCCGGAACCGTCAACCGGACCTGGATCCGGCTCGGCTGGACGTAGGATGTCACAGTAACTTGACTAAACTTCTTAGTTGCTTCACCAATTTCTTCCATCAAGGTTGATTCCGGCCGGCCAAGAAAGTTCATCGTCCGGCTGGCAATCTGCCGACCACTGCCAAAGGTTGCAACCAGACGGGGCTCAACACTTTTTTCCAGCATGACCTTAAATTCGGCTGGTGGCCCGGGCAAAACTACCACAACGCGACCATCAGTTGGGTACCAGCTGCCCAGGGCCAGACCAACTGGATTTTCCAGCGGCTGACCGCCAGTTAGGTAACGGGCCTGCTGAATATTCTCGTTAAGCAGTTTGATCTGCCGCCTCTTAAAGACCTGCTTAATCCACTGCCAGTGGTCCTGATCAGTCGTCAGGGTCGTATTAAGGGCAGCCGCGGTACTCTTCAGCGTCACATCATCAGCCGTTGGCCCCAGGCCCCCACAGACAAAGATCAAGTCGGCCCGGCGCCAGGCCGCCTCAATTGCATCTTCAATCTGCTGGCGCTCATCCTTGATTGTCACCTGGTATGGGGCAGCAATATCAAGCTTTGCCAGTGTCTTAGCTAGCAGGGGGACATTTGTGTTGACAACTTGTCCCAGTACCAGTTCTGTTCCCACAGAAATAATCTCGGCATTCATTTTTTAACCTCCTAAATATTAAATACGCAAACGGGTTGTTTTCTCACCAACAATTGTATAACGGCATCAATTAAAAAAGGGACCGGAGAAAAGATTATTTCCCCAGTCGCCGCCAAAAATACGTTTATTTAAATCCATCAGAAAAGACATCCCGACCCTGAATAAAGTAATCAACACCCGAGTAAATGGTGAAGAACAGGCAGATGTAGAGCATGATTTGGCCAAACGGAATATTCCAAATGGCAAAGATCACGTTGTTTAAGAGCAGGAAGATGATCGCAATAAATTGTGTGGTCGTCTTGATTTTCCCCGGCATCTTAGCGGCCAAGACAATTCCATCCTGTTCAACCAGCAGCAGCCGGAGACCCGTAACCGCAAGCTCACGCCAAATAATAATTGACGTTACCCAGGCAGGGACAACTTGGTTCCCCGTCAAAACGATAAAAGCAGTCATTACCAGGAGCTTGTCGGCCAAAGGGTCGGTAAACTTCCCGAAGTTAGTAACCAGGTGGTTCTTCCGGGCAATCCGGCCGTCCAGGTTATCAGTAATGGTCGCCGCAATAAAGAGGATTGCCGCAATCAGTTGGGCCAACGGAATTGTTGCTCCCCAAAAGGTGACACTCCCCCAGGAAAAGGGCAGAACCATCAGCAACAAGAAAAACGGGATAATTATTAAACGGACAACAGTTAACTTATTAGGTAAATTCAATTTTATTCCTCCATAGTTTTAACGCGTGGTCGTTGTCGTAGTGGCTGCCGGCTGCTGGGTCTGACTAGTTGTGGTCGTCGACCGGGTCGTTGCTGGCGTAGTCGTGGTTGTCTGCTGTTGACGGTTACCAGTGTTGACCGATGAGGTACCCGTGTTGGTCGTGTTCGTTGTCCGGTTGTTTGTTACCGTACTGCTGGTCCGGCTAGCCGTGCTTGACGAACTGCTACTACTCGTTGACTGCTTACCAAAGTTGATCGTAATTGTCCGCACGTTTTGGTTACGACCATTGTTGGTAAAGTTGATGGTCTGATTGCCAATCTTGATCTTAGTAGCTGCGGGGTTAGTAACGGTAATTACTAAGGAGTTCGTGTCGCGGCTAACGGCAACGCTTGCCTTCCCGTTAGTATTCAGTGTCCGGTTCAAAACGGTATTGTTATTATCCAAAACCCGGACGACAGAGCTGGCGCTAGTCTGGAACTGCAGGTTAGTCTTGCTCTTCAGCTTATTGGCGTTGTAAACAACACTCGTTGCGGTCCGACTAGTTTCCTTAAGCTTAATCGCCGTACTGGTCTTCTTTGGTGCCGCCTTCTTCTTAACGGAAGATGAGTGTTTCTTGCTTTCGCCGGAAACGGAAACGGAGCTGTTGTCAATCCGCGTTGAGTTATCACGGTGACTACGAGCAATTGCGGTTATCCAAATTGCCGCGAGGACAACAATAATCACACAGGCAATGATGACGGTCGGCAGGTACTGGCGCGCCTTACTGACACCGTTACTGACGGTCTTACGCTGGCTAGCCCGCGTTTCGACGGCTTGCGAAATGTGATCAGAATATTCGGCCGTCTTGGTCTTTGGCAAGTCATCGTCGTATTCACGAAGCAATTCTTCGCCGTTTAAACCCACGGTATTAGCATACTGCTTAATGAATGCACGGACGTAGAAGTCGCCTGGCAGTTCATCAAATTTTTCGTCTTCAATCGCAATTAAGTACCGCTTTTGAATTTTGGTAATTTGCTGCAGGTCATCTAGTGTGTAGCCCTTAGCCTGACGAGCACTCTGCAGCTTTTTACCAATTTTTACTTGTTGTTCGCTGTCATTTTCACTCATTATCTTATCTCCAATTAAAAATCAGTTTCTATCTCATTGGACATTATATCATGATGGTCCAAATGTAAAAGTTAAGAAAAATATATTATTGGTGCTGGGGCACGATTTGGTAAACCGACATGCCATCCGGATTGATGAAGTCGGCAGCGGCCGCCTTCAAATCATCAAGGGTGATTGTCCGCATCATCCGGACCTCATCCATCAGGTTGGCCCCATCAAAAAGCTGGCCGGCATAGCGGTTACCAATCGCCTCTGGTGAATCGAGCAGGCCAATTAACCGACCTAACTCACCGCGTTTAACCCCTTCAAAACGCGCTGCCGCCTGGTCAATCTGCTGGTCGGCGTCCTCTAGAATCTGCATGACCTCATCAGCGAACTTCTCCGTCTGGTCCGTATTCGTGCTAAAGTACGCGAAGTGAAACGCCCTTTGCATATCCAGGTTATAGCTAAACGAGTCGTCAATAACCCCTTCATCATAGAGGCGCAAATAGTTATCGGACGTGTCGTCCAGCAGGACGTCCAAAAGCAGGTCAACCGCCAGCTTATACTTTAACCGGGCCCGCCCATCGTCAAAGGATTTCAGCCCGCGAATGCCGACCATCACCTTAGGCCGGTTGACATTCATCGTTAAGGAACGGAAGGGAATTACATCCTTACCGGTCGGGTCGTTGAGTTTAAACCGCCGATCCGGTTTTTCCTGGGGAACAAAGTCCTTTTTCTCCTGGTTAGCCGCTACCCACTTAATCGTCTCCTCCGGATCTAAGTTACCGACGAGTAGTAAGGTCATGTTGCTTGGCTGGTAGAAAGTCCGGTAGTTCTCCATCAAGATTTCCGGTGTAATTTTACTAATGGACTCCACGGTCCCGGCAATGTCAATGTGCATCGGGTCATGGGGGTAAAGGTTGCCCAACATCCCCAGGTAAAGCCGCCAGTTTGGATCATCATCATACATCTGAATCTCCTGGCCGATAATCCCCTGCTCCTTTTGGACCGTCTGGGCGGTGAAGTAGGGCTGCTGAACAAAGTCGAGGAGAATATCAACGTTTTCATGGAGGTGGCTAGTCGTGGAGAAGAGGTAACTAGTCTGGGTAAAGCTCGTAAAGGCGTTCGAGTCCGCGCCAAGTTTGCCGAACAGGTCAAAGGCGTCGTAATCCTTCTTTTCAAAAAGCTTATGCTCAAGAAAATGTGCCACCCCGTCGGGAACGTGGATGGGTTCCTGGCCACCATAAGGGACAAAGCAGTTATCAATTGAGCCAAAGTTGGTCGTCATCATTGCGTAGGTCTTGTTAAAACCAGGCATCGGCATTAGGACAACGTTTAACCCATTTGCTAACTGCTGGTGGTAGGTTGACCGATTAAAGTCTTGATAAAAATACTTTTCCATATAACTTAATTTTCACCACTTAATAAATATACTGCTTGTTGCTTCAGTGACTGGGCGACCTGCTGGATTTCTTCCCGGGTAACGGCGTTAAACGCTGCCGGAATATCGGCCTGCTGGGCCCCCAGGAGGTTACGAACTAGTTGGCGCTCCAGGAGGTTACCGGCAAGGTCATTACCGGAACGGTACTGGTTGATGAGCCCCGCTTTGACTTCGTTAAGTCGTTGGTCACTATAATTATCTTCTTGAACTTCCTTAAGTTGCGCGTTGATCAGTGCCTCAACCCGGCGGGCGTCGCTAGACTTAATCCCCGTTTGCACCGTCAGTAAGCCATTGAAAGGCATCAACCGACTCGAGGCATAGTAAGCAAGACTTGCCTTTTCACGAACATTTGTAAACAACTTCGAGTACGGGCTGCCCCCAAAAAGGCCGTTAAATACCAGGCCAGCGTAGTACAGGGCGTGCCCATAATGAATCGGTAGCTGGTAACCAAGATTTAGCTTTGCCTGGCTCAGCTGCTGGTACTCAACCTGGCGCTGGATTTGGCGATAAGGATGCTGGCCATAAATAATCTGGCCGAGGTCAATTTGACGGTCGTTAAACGGCAGCTGCTGGATGGCCCTGACGACCTCCTCTTCGTCAAGGTCCCCAATGACCAAAATATCGACCCGGTCATCCTCAATCATCGACTGGTAAACCGGGTAGAGGTTCTGCGCCGTCAGCTCAGCAATCTCACTAGCCTTACCGAAACTCGGTGTTTGCATTACCGAATCATCGGCGTAGTACAGGTCCAGTAAGCGGCGAGCTGCCCAAAACTGCTTGTCATCATAGTAGCTATTGATGGTGGCGCTCAGGTTATGGGCCTGCCGGGCAAAGGTTGCTTGGTCAAAGGCCCCATCAAATGCTAGGGGGTTAAATAAGATTTCACGGGTCAGGGCAACTACCTGATCAAACAGGTTAGTATGGGCCAACTGGTCATTAATAAAGCCGGCCTTCAAGCGAACCGTGTGAAGCAGGCCAACCCGGCCGACCCCCATGCTAATGTATGTCCCATACTGTTGGGCGAGGCGCCGGGCGAGGGCCGTCTGGGTCGGGTACTTCTTGCTACTTGTCTCCAGAACGTTGGCCACGAGGTTGCGGGCGGTGGCATTAGTGTGCGTCTGGGGCGTCGTAAAATTAATGAGAATCTGATTTGCCTTAAACTGTTTCGTCGGGATAACGTCAAGGTTAACCCCACGAGCGAGATTATAATGCACGAGTATCGTTCCCCCTTTATTAAAGCTCGTTTGCATACTGAATAATGATACGTTAAATGGCCACAAATTACAAACGAAGTCAGCACTAAAAAAGGCCCCCCGCACAAGGTGAACCACCTTGTACCGAGCACCGATTTCGTTACTGCCGATAATTGTCTGGTCCTAAGAAATTACTGTCCCGTCCAAACCATTTTTCATTAATCTTCCGTAACTGGCCATCCTTTTGCAGGTGTCCCAGCCCCTGGTTGATCTTCTTACGAAGGGTCTTGTCACCCTTCCGCATCCCAACGCCGAAGTATTCTACCGGCAACTTCTTGCTAACGTATACCTTGTAGGCGTTCTTGTTCTTTTGGTGTTGAACATAGTAGTCTGCGTAAACCTCATCCATGAGGATTCCTTGAATTCGGTTGGCGTTCAGATCAATGAAGGCATCCGGGAAAGTATCGTACAGGACCGCACTCTTGCCCTTAATCTTATCCTTCAACAGCCGTGGCTTCTCATCCAGGACCGCCGCCCCGGTTGAACCGTTCTGGACACCGAGGGCCTTACCAGCCATCCCGCTCAGCCCATTGATGTGGCTACTCCGTTTGGTAACCAGGACCTGGCGGTTAGCGAGGTACGGCCGACTAAATGCGACCCTCTTTTCCCGGCTGGGGTTAATCGAATAACCGTTCCATAATAGGTCAATGGTGCCGTTCTTCAACTCGGTCTCCTTCATTGACCAGTCAATCGTTTGGAAGTCTGGCTTGATTCCGTATTGCTTAAAGACCGCCTTAGCAAGGTCAATATCATAGCCGACGAGCTTCCCGTTCTTTTGCCGGTAGCCCATCGGGACGAAACTATCGTCCAGCCCAATGACGACCTTCTTTCGGCGCTGGATCCGTGACCAGGTATCCTGCGTATTGGCCCGGGTTGTTACACTTTCACAACCGCCGAGAAGAAACAGCGGAACAATGAGAAGCATCAGCAACCAGATTGTTTTAACCTTCTTCATATGCTTCTTCCTCTCTATTTCCTAATCCTTTTCCTGGTCAAGGTCTTGCACCTGCTTGAATGAGTCATCTAAGGCCTTTACTTTCAAAATATCATCGGCAATCTTGTTGGCAAAGTCAAAATCGTGGGTAACAACCAACTGGGTCATCCCGTCCTTCTTCAGGCCCAGGATAATCTTCGCAACTTCTTGCCGCATCGTCGGGTCCAAGGCGGAGGTTGGTTCATCATAGCAGAGGATTTTCGGCTTCATCGCCAGGGCCCGGGCAATTGCCACCCGTTGCTTTTGGCCCCCGGATAGCTGGTAGGGGTAAAGGTCGCCCTTATCGTCCAAGCCCAGTTCATCCAACAGGCCCTTGGCGATCTTTTGGGCGGTAGCCTTATCCTTCTTCAGGACCATCACCGGCGCCAGGGTAATGTTTTCCATCACCGACAAGTTAGGAAACAGGTTATATTCTTGGAAGACAACGCCGATTACCCGGTCTGACTCCGCCGTCCCTTTGGGGTCAAATGGCTGCCCATCGATCAGGAACTGGCCACTATCTGCCGTTTCCAAACCGGTAATGCACCGGAGCAGGGTTGTTTTCCCCGCTCCCGAGGGACCAACAATACTTAAGATTTCGCCATCCTTAACTGTCAGGTTGACGTTGTCGAGAATTACCCGACTGCCAAAACTTTTTCTTAAATCTTTAACTTCTAACATGCTTGAACCCTCCTACTTGAAGTATGCGTACCGTTGTTCAACTTTCCGCAATACTAACGTGCAAATACCAACTAAGATCAGGTAGATCAGACCAACCAGTAACAGTGGAACAAGGGTGACGTCCCGTGACGTTGCGACGTTTCCGGCCCGCAGCAAGTCGCCAAGACCGATAACGTAAACCAGTGAGGAATCCTTGACCAGGTTGATGACTTCGTTCCCAATTGATGGGATAACGATCTTGACTACTTGGGGGATCACAATCTTACGAAGGGTCTGCCAGTAGCTTAACCGCAGCACCCGGGCCGCTTCAAACTGTCCCTCGTCAATTGCTTGAAAACCACCGCGGAAGATTTCTGCAAAGTAGGCCGCGTAGTTAAGAATGAAGGCAACCAAGGCTGCGTCATAACGTTGGAAGACAATTCCAATGATTGGTAAGCCGTAGAAGACAAAGATCAGCTGGAGCAGCAGTGGCGTCCCCCGCATCAGCCAAACATAAATTTCCAGGATCCATTTCAAAGGCTTAATCTTGGAAATCAACCCCAAGCTAACGAGGATCCCCAGTGGCAACGAGCCAATTAGCGTCCAAAAGAAGATCTGGAGGGTTAACGACGCCCCCTGGAATAATGATGGTAAAATTTCTGAAATGTAGTGCAAAGACATATTATAATTCCTCCTTCTCCACTGTCGCGAACGGCGTTAAACAAAAAATCCTCTAGAACTACCAAGCAGGTAATTCTAGAGGACGAATCATTCGTGGTGCCACCTCATTTTGCAGTTACCTCACAGCAACTGCCTCATTAAGTTCATTTATTGAACCCCGTTAAACAAAAAACACCCTCGAGCCATAATGGCTACGAGGGCGTTTCCGCGGTTCCACCTCATCTTACCAGCTTTCTCACAAAAGCTGGCCTCAGTGAGTTCAATAAATAAACTCTGTGCTGTAACGGGCGACCCCGGACCTTCCTACTTTGGTTTCAGAAGGTCAACTCACAGATGTGATTCAAGTATTTTAATAGGTTCCTTCCCATCAACCGGAACTCGCTTAGCTATTAAAGATGCTTTACTAGTCTGTTCATTGTCATTCGCTTGATTGTAAGTATATTACAATCACTTTTCTCCTTTGTCAAGGGTAATTAAACTTTATTTTCAGTTGTTGCCCAATTGAACAAGGACTGGATTGGCCAGTATAAGACCACAAAGTAAACCAGGTTGAGAGCCAGTGTCGGCGCCAAAGAAAAGGCCAAGAAGTCACCAAAGTTAGCGTTCGTGACCCCCACCATGTAGTAGGCCCAGTAGTTGATGGTGGCAAAGGCCACGATGTCAACAAAAAAGATCATAATCATTGATAAAAATGATCCACTGAAATACTTTGCCAATAGCTGGGTCAAAGCAACAATGCACGGGTAAAGGACCATGTATAAGCCTAAGATTCCAGAAGAATACATATCGGCAACTACGCCGACCGCAATGGCAAAGGGAATTAGCGGAATATCAATCCCGTTTTCAAAAAAGTAGGCCAATACTAACCATAACAAAACCAGCTCACTCATCATTGAATATGGGTACCGGAAGAACAGGGGCGCCCAGACGTGACTTAAAGCCCCATCCAGAAAGAGGCTTACAAACAGGCCAATCGGGAAAACATATTTTAATCGTGACAATCGATACATAAACGATCACTCCTGAGAAGCACTCTCGGCAACAGTAACGATGTTGATGTCATTGAAGTTAGCTGCCGGGGTAATGTAAACCTTTTGTGCCAGGCCGTAGTCATCCTTGCCGATTCGTGATACCTTACCGACATACAGGCCCTTGGGGGTGATGCCACCCATTCCGCTGGTAACAACTCTCGTCCCAACCTTAATCTTGGCCTTGGAACTGACCCGACCCATGATGATTTCATTCCGGTTAGCGTTGTAGCCGGTGACAATTCCGTTCACAACCTGGTTGCCCTTGCCACCAATCGAAATAGCAAACCGGCTGGAAGCCTCATTGGTGTCACTCAACAGTTCGACTTTACTATTGGTCTTGTTAACCTCAATGATCCGGCCAATTAAGCCCCCGTCGCTCATTACCGGCATGTTCTTCTTGATTCCACTTGACTGCCCCTTGTTGATTACCAACTGTTGCTGCCAAGAGGATGGTGTCCGCATCAAAACGGCGGCCGTGACCGTATCATAGTCCGTCATTGACTTCCCGAGTTTCAGCTCCTGCTTCAACTGCTTGTTTTCATGAGCAAGAGTTTGGTCCCGCACCTTCGTTTGGGCCAGTTCGGTTACCTGTTGTTTTAGTTCACGGTTTTCCGAATAAGTATTCATCAAGTCATTGACGGAACTGAAGCTGGTCTGCAACCAGTTAACCGGCAAAGCGACTGCACTATCCGCAAAACCGATAATATCGTTACCAAATTGTTGAATTAACGGTGGCGTGTTCCGCCGGTTCCGTAGTGAAATCGACCCCGCCATCAAGCCAAAACAAACGACCAGAATTATCACAATGATAACCAACCGGCGATTGGAAAAAAACTTGTGCATGATAATCCTCCATTATGGGCAAGATAATAAAAGGGGGCTAGACAAAACAAATCGTTTTGCGACCAGCCCCGCCTATCACTAGCCAAATCTAATGATACGTATTTCCTGCTGTAGTATACAGCTAGTCAATACTCATTTCTCTTTTCTTACTTCTTCTTCATAACGTCGATACTCTTCAAGGACTCCCCAGTCCCGATGGACACACAGTCCAGCGGGTCATTAGCAATAAATACTGGTACCTTGGTGGCATCAGCAATTACGTCGGGCAAGTTCTTCAGAAGGGCACCACCACCGGTTAAGACAATTCCGTGGTCGATAACATCGGCAGCAATTTCTGGTGATGTTTCTTCCAGGGTTCCCTTAATGGCGTTAATGATGTTTTCAACAACGTCTTGTAAGGCGGTTGAAACATCCTTAGCAGAGACCTGCATCGTCTTTGGCAAACCGGTTACCAGGTCCCGACCACGAACGTCGGTGGTTCCCATTTCTTCGGCCGCCGCAACGGAAGCAGAACCAACGTCCCACTTGAGTTTTTCCGCTGTCCGTTCCCCAATCAAGAGGTTCATGTTTTGCCGTACGTATTGGACAATGGCATCGTTCATCTTGTCACCAGCCATCCGGATGGAACGACTCGAAACGATCCCCCCTAAGGAGATGGTGGCAACGTCGGTGGTTCCCCCACCAATGTCAACAACCATGCTCCCGGTAGGATCCATGACCGGCAGGCCCGCACCAATTGCGGCCGCAAATGGTTCCTCAATGACATAAGCGTCCCGGGCACCAGCAACACGGGTGGCGTCAATAACCGCCCGCTTTTCAACTTCAGTAATCCCACTTGGAACACACACCATGACGTAAGGCTTGCCGTTACTGTTCCCCAGCGCCTTGTTGATGTAGTATTTCATCATTGCAACGGTCGTGTCGTAGTCGGCAATCACACCGTCCTTCATTGGACGAATAGCAACAATACTTTCTGGCGTCCGGCCAATCATGTCCCGTGCGTCGCTACCAACAGAAATCACTTCGTTTGTCTTCGCATTCCGAGCGACAACTGATGGTTCACGGAGAACGATGCCCTTACCTTCGAGGTAGACAATCGTGTTGGCGGTTCCCAGATCGATTCCAAGATTTTTGGTTCCGATTCCTAGCAATCTGCTTCTTCCCTTCGTTTTTAGACTAATAATCAATTTTAATCAATATCGTGGATATTATACCATAGCCAGGCATCACATACGAACTTTAATATACATTATTAGCCTTTCCGGGCGCAATTTTCGCTCACATATTTACCTTTTCTTTACTTTTAGGGACGAACCTGCTGCTTTTCCCGCCAACTGTAGTACCTGTCCTGACCAACAATCATGAAGTCGAGCAGACTAAGTCCTAACAATCGACTCCCCCGGTCAAGCCGTTTGGCAAACGCCAGGTCCTGTGCGGACGGGTGCACATCCCCAGACGGGTGGTTGTGAATCATGATGATTCCACTAGCTGACCGCCGAAGGGCATAGCTAAAGATCCGGTCTGGGTACAATACACACTCGCTCTGCCCACCGACAAAGAGGGTCTTCAAGTCAATGATCTCATTGTGGACATCGGTACACGCTAGCGTGACCCCTTCCTGGTCCTCACCCAAGAAATAGTCAATCATTTCCCGTCCTAGGGCCATGCTGGAATACGCGTGGCCCAAAATTTCACGGTGCCCCTTTAGGACCAGCTGACCGAGCTCCATCGCGGAAAGTAAACAGCGCATCTCTGGGCCCCAAGATAGGACCGCTCGCCGCTCATCATCAGTCATGTTTTTGATGCTGGTTAACGTTGGGAACATCTCCCAAAACTTCATCACGAGTTCCTGGTTGCGCTCCGGTGTATCGGCGCAAATTCCCTTCGCCAGCAGGTCCAGGTAACGGTCGTTGTGCATTACTTCTAACATATTTATTCAGCTCCTTAAGTGTCCTACTGAATAAATACGGAAAAAGATCTAGTTGTCACTAAATAAGTGCCGAACTTCCGAAATAAAGTAGAGGGACCCCGTAACAATCATCACGTCATCCTCACTGAGCCCCTGTGCGACCTGTTGAAAGGCAAGTGGCCACTCTTTTGCAACCTGAATTGGGTACCGGCTCTTAACCTGTTTTGCAACCGCCGCCAAGTCCGCACTCGGCCGCTTGGGACCCGGGCCCGCAAAGTTGGTGACGGTAATATGGACATTGCCGAGACTGGCCAATTCGCCCATCATTAGCTCGTACTGTTTGTCAGCCAGGATTGCGACTAATAGGTAGACGTCCTGGTCACTGAAGTCATCCTGGATCGTTTTGACCAGGGCCTGAATGCCAGGAAGGTTGTGGGCCCCATCCAAGAGGACCAGGGGCTGCGGATTAACTACCTCCAGTCTCCCCGGCCACTTAACCGTCGTTAATCCTTTAATGACAGCGGACCTGTCAAGTGGTAAGCCCCGCTCCGTCATAAAAAGCTGGAAGGCGGTAATGGCAACCGCGGCGTTTTCTACCTGGTAGTCGCCCCCGAGGCCGAGCTGACACTTAAGGTGGCGGAGCTGGAGTCCCTGGTAGTCAACCTTAGCAAAGAAGTGGTGGTCATCAGCCTTCTGGATACTAAAGTCAGTTCCCAGCTTATAGAGGGGGGCCTTTTTACCAGCCGCATCCGCGATAATTGCCGCCTCCGCACTTGACGGCAGCTTCCCAATCACCACAGGAACGTGTTCCTTGATGATGCCCGCCTTTTGTTGGGCAATCTCTTTGAGGGTGTTGCCGAGGTACTTCATATGGTCCCAGCCAACCGTCGTAATGACACTGACCGCCGGGACAATGACGTTTGTGGAATCAAACAGGCCGCCAATTCCGACCTCCAGCAAGACAACATCCGGCTGCTTTTCTGCCATGTAGCAAAACATGATGGCGGTATCGATCTCAAACTCGGTTGGTCCCCCCGTGGGTAGTTCCTGGTCCAACTTGGCAACAACCTTGCTGACCCGGTTGGTTAACCGGACTAGGTCGGCGTCACTAATCTGCTGAGCATTGTATTCGATGCGTTCATTAAACCGGGTGATGAATGGGGACGTAAAGCTACCAACGTTCAGGCCACTGGCTAAAAGCATCGACCGCAGCATCGCCACTGTCGACCCCTTGCCGTTTGTTCCTGTCACGTGGATGTACCTTAGTCCTGCTTGGGGGTTACCAAGTTCATCGAGGAAGCGGCGCATTCGTTTTAGTGTCGGTACTTTTTTAAACTTGGTCCGCCCGTGAATGAAGTTCAGGGCCTCTTCATAAGTTGAAATCATCTTTCCATCCCCTTAACTAAACGAAGGGCCCCCGTGTCCGGTAATTCCGGATACTAAGGACCCTCCCTTCTAAATCACACTATGCGTTTTCAAGGGAAGCAAGACGGTCCTTAGCAGCGGCAAGTTTTTGCTGCCACTCAACGGCCTTTTGCTTCTCAGCTTCAACAACTTTTTCAGGTGCGTTTTCAACAAATTTCTGGTTACCAAGCTTCTTGGAAGAACGGTTGACTTCCTTCTCCAACTTGGCAATTTCTTTTTGCATCTTGGCCTTCTCCTCATCCAGGTCCACCAGTTCGGCCATTGGTATGAATACTTCAGCGCCGGCGAGGATACTTGACATTGCCAGTTTTGGTGCAACCACATCAGCACCAATTTGCAATTCTGCCGGGTGACAGAAGCGGTCGATGTAGTCACGGTTATTCTCGAGCATCCCCTTCAGGTGGTCGTTCTTAGTCTTAACCAGGATGTCCACCGGTTTAGACATTGGGGCGTTGGCCTCGTTTCTGATGCTCCGTACCGCCTTGATCATTTCAATCAAGCTGTCCATCTGTTCCGTAGCGTCCTCGTCATCAAGGTCAGCATTAACCGTTGGGTATGGTGCAACCATGATTGACTTACCCGTGTGCGGCATTGACAGCCAGAGTTTTTCGGTAACAAACGGCATGATTGGGTGCAGGAGCTTCAGGGTTTGGTCCAGGACGTAACCCAGGATGTTCTTAGTGTTCGCCTTTTCCTCGTCCGTGCCGTTATTCAACTTTTCCTTGGTCATTTCAATGTACCAATCACAGAAATCATTCCAGATAAAGTTGTAAAGGGCCCGGCCAACTTCACCGAATTCAAACTTCTCAGACATTTCGGTAACCTGCTTGACCGTTGCGTTTAACCGGCTTAAGATCCAGCGGTCGGCAAGGTCCCACTTATCCTGTGCGGGCAGGACTGGAGCCGGCATTTCGCCAAGGTTCATGATGACGTACCGGCTGGCGTTCCAGATCTTGTTGATGAAGTTCCAGGCAGCGTCCATCTTGGTGTAGGAGAAGCGAATATCTTGACCCGGTGTGGAACCATTAATGAGGAACCACCGTAAAGCATCGACCCCGTACTTCTTGATGACGTCCATTGGGTCAATCCCGTTCCCTAAGGACTTACTCATCTTCCGCCCCTGTTCATCACGAATCAAACCGTGCAATAGGACGTTCTTAAACGGCGCCCGACCAGTAAATTCAAGCGACTGGAAGATCATCCGGGAAACCCAGAAGAAGATGATGTCGTAACCGGTAACCAGGGTATTGGTTGGGAAGTAGCGCTTAAAGTCTGGGGAATCAGTATCCGGCCAACCCATTGTGGAGAATGGCCACAGGGCACTGGAGAACCAGGTGTCTAAGACATCCTTGTCTTGCTCCCAGTTTTCCGCATCCTTTGGCGCTTCCATCCCAACGTAGACTTCTCCGGTCTGCTTGTTGTACCAGGCAGGAATCCGGTGCCCCCACCAGAGTTGCCGGGAAATAACCCAGTCATGAATGTTTTCCATCCACTGGGTGAAGGTGTGTTCGAACCGTTCCGGAATGAAGTTGACCCGGTCGGCCGTCTTCTGGTTCTTTAATGCCATTTCGGCTAGTGGCTTCATCTTAACAAACCACTGGGTCGAAAGCCGGGCCTCCACTTGGACCCCGGTCCGTTCGGAATGCCCAACGGAGTGGACAATTGGAACCACCTTTAACATGTAGCCCTGGTCCTTTAAATCGGCGACAATGGCCTTCCGGGCCTCAAAGCGGTCCATTCCCTTGTACTTACCGGCGTTCTCGTTCATTGAGGCGTCTTCGTTCATGGTGTTCAATTCTGGCAAGTTGTGCCGCTTACCAACCTTGAAGTCGTTCGGATCGTGGGCCGGCGTGATCTTAACCATCCCGGTTCCAAAGTCCGGCGTTACGTAGTCATCAGCGATGATCTCGATTTCCCGGTTAACGAGCGGTACCATGACCTTCTTGCCGACCAATTCCTTGTAACGGTCGTCATTTGGATTAACGGCAACCGCTTCATCACCAAACATGGTTTCTGGCCGGGTAGTGGCAATTTCAATGTAGTCCTTGCCGTTAAAGATAGTGCCATCAGTAAATGGGTACTTAACGTGGTAGAAGGCACCCTTATCATCCTTGTGAATAACTTCGATATCAGAAAGGGCCGTCCGTGCTTGCGGATCCCAGTTGATAATGTAGGTTCCCCGGTAAATGAGGCCCTTCTTGTAAAGGTCAACGAAGACCTTCCGGACCGCCATGTTCAGCCCCTTATCAAGGGTGAAGCGTTCCCGGTCATAGTCGACGGAAATTCCCATCTTTGCCCACTGCTTGTGAATAATGTCGGCATATTCGTCCTTCCAGTCCCAAACCTGTTGAACGAACTTTTCCCGACCAAGGTCATAACGGGAAATTCCCTGCTTCCGCAAGCGGGCTTCGACCTTCGCCTGGGTAGCAATCCCTGCGTGGTCCATCCCCGGAATCCACAGGACATCGTAACCCTGCATCCGCTTTTGACGAATAAGGATATCCTGCAAGGTAGTATCCCAGGCGTGGCCCAGGTGCAGTTTACCAGTTACGTTCGGCGGCGGAATAACAATTGAATATGGGTGGGCCTTCTTATCACCACTCGGCTTGAACAGGCCCTGATCAATCCACCATTGGTAGCGGCCTTCTTCGACCGCTGCGGGATCATACTTTGTCGACATCTCTTTTTCAGTGCTCATCGTATAATCGCTCCCTTCATGCTTCATCAAATAAAATCAATTAAACTGACCTAAATAAAAAAATCGCCCTATCAAACAGATAGGACGATTAGCTCGCGGTACCACCTAAATTGAACAGTCCAATCGACTGCCCCACTCGACATTAGGTAACGGTAATGAACCGGATGTGCTTACTATTGGTTCAGCTCATCAGCTCCCGAGCTACATTCGTGAACCGGTGGCCAGGCCTTCACACCTCTGGGCCCTCGCTGGTGACCCACCGTGCTCACTACTATTTCGGTCAATGCTTATTATGCTTGTATCATAGCTAAATAATTCCCGGCCGTCAAGGACTGTTTTACAGTAATTCGGCAAAGACGTCCTCGTTTTGGTTCAAGAAGTCTTCACCAGGGTGGATATCAGTGATCTTCACCCCATCCAGTGACCGTTGAATCAGGCCATCAATGTCGAGGTGTTGCTCATACTTACGGGCCTTCTTAACGCTCGGCTTCGTCTTGGGCGACGGCGGCGTGAAAACGGTACAGCAGTCTTCATACGGCAAGATTGACAGGTCATAGGTGTCGATATCTTCAGCAATCTTGATAATCTCAGTCTTATCAAAAGACAGGACTGGCCGCAATACTGGATAGTTCGTCACGTCCTCAATTGCCAGCATACTCTCCATTGTCTGGGAGGCCACCTGCCCTAACGACTCACCGTTAAAGATTGCCAGGCCATGCCGCTTTTCCATCAAGGCCGTTGCCAGACGGAGCATCATCCGCCGTTGGATGGTCATCAGGTAACCCTCTGGTACCTTCTCCTTAACCGTTTCCTGGATCTCAGTGAACGGTACCTGGATAAACTTGATGTGGCCACAATACTTAGCCAGTTTTTCCGTTAGCTGCTCAGCCTTAGCCAGGGCTTGGGGACTGGTGTACGGCGGACTAAAGAAGTGGACCATCTCCATCGAAACGCCCCGCTTCATGCCGAGGTAGGCCGCTACTGGGGAGTCGATCCCGCCGGAGAGCATCATCATACCCTTTCCGGCCGTGCCGACTGGCAAGCCACCAGCCCCTTTGATGGTTTCACTAGAGAGGAAAATACCGTTCAAGCGGATCTCAACACGGATGGTGAGGTCCGGGTGGTGGACATCAACCTTCAGCTTATCGGGGAACTTATGTAAGAGGTCCCCACCAAGCTTGTCGTTCATTTCAAAGGTATCGATTGGGAAGTGGTGGTCGGACCGCCGGGTTTCAATCTTAAATGTGATTGGGTGGTCAACCTGCTCTTCTACCATCTCCTCAGCGGCTTTAGCAACCGCAGCAAAGTCCTTTGCCACCTTGATTGATGGGGAGAAGGTTTGGATTCCGAAAACATTCTTTAACTGCTTCATTACCTGGTCATAGTCGGCCCCGTTTAGTTGAACGTGTAGACGGTCTTGTTGAGCGTGGACCTTGACCTGGTCAAACTGGTGGAGGGCATGACGAACGTTTGTCCCGAGACGGTCAATAAAGGACTTCTTGTTGCGTCCCTTGGTGGACAGTTCCCCATACCGAACCATAATTTCTGTGTACTGCACTTAATCTCCTCCTTCCTGTTAGTCAATGATCTTCTTGAAGCCAGCGTAAAGGTCGTCAAATACCTGGTTGAACTTATCAGCTTCTTCGATGGTATTCTGGTCGCCGAGACTGATGCGGACCGCACTCGTCGCCTCGTTTTCCGGCACCTTCATTGCGGCTAGCGTCCCCGCCTCCGCGTGCTTCTTGGAAGAACAAGCACTGGTCGTGGAAATGTAGATGCCCTGCTCCTCAAAGGCGTGGACAATCGTTTCCCCACGAACACCGACAATCGCAAAACAGAGAATGTGGGGGGCAAAACCCTGGTCACGGCCAGAAAGGATCTTAACATGATCAAACTTCTTCAGGTGGTCGTAGATCCGCTCTTTGATTGCCTGCTCCCGTTGAACCGCCTGGGGTTCGTTTTCCTTAACAAGGCGGATGGCCCGGGCCATTGCAACGTCTCCCGGGGTGTTTTCTGTTCCACTCCGCAGGGTCCGTTCCTGGCCCCCACCAGAGATCAGCGGTGCAATTTTCCGGCCACTCTTCATGTAAACAAAGCCGGTCCCCCGGGGAGCGTGGAACTTGTGCCCGGAGAAGGTGGCAAAGTCCACCCGGTCACTGAAGACCGCACTATCGAGGTCCTTACCAATTGCCTGCACCGCATCAACCATGTAGTGGACGTTAGGATAGTCCTTCAGGATCTCCCCAACCTCTTTAATTGGCTGAACCGTCCCAATCTCATTGTTGACGGCCATGATTGATACCAGGATTGTATCTGGGCGAAGGGCGGCCTTCACATCTGCCGGATTAATCCGTCCTTCACTATCAACTGGTAGGTAGGTCACATCGAAGCCCAGCTCCTCTAGTTGGGCCATTGAGTTCCGCACAGCAGCGTGTTCCACTGCCGTCGTGATAATATGCTTACCAAAGCGGCGCTTAGCAAAGGCCGTTCCCTTAATTACCCAGTTGTCACCCTCAGAGCCACCACTGGTAAAAATAATTTCACTCGCCTTGACCCCAAAGAGTTTGGCAACTTGCTGACGGGCTTGTTCAAGCAGGTTCCAGGCCTCTTCACCAAAATTATGCAAACTGCTTGGGTTTCCCCAAATCTTTTGACTAACTGTATCGTACGTTGCTAAGACTTCCGGAGAAATCTTCGTCGTCGCACTATTATCGAAATAGATCATCACTCTGCTCCTCTGACAATATAATCTGATGGTCAGTAGCCAGCAAATCATCGCTGGCAGGTTGGTTCGACACTTTCTTAAAGCAACTTTATATTATAGCAAAAAAAGACCAGAGGCAAAATCTTTTGTCCCTGGTCCAAATAATTAGTCATTTTCACTGTAATAGCTGTCCTCAATCCGCTTGAAGGACCCCGGTTCAACCTTCTCCAGGGCCGTACCAATGGCCTCAAGGCTCTTGGTATATTCATACTTGCTAAAGAGCTTTCGTGATTTTTCGGCTGCCTTTTCAATCTCCTCATTGTCGGAGAAGCGGTTAGCGTACTGAAGCAACCGTTCCGTCAACTCTGCACTATCGCGCAAGTCATTAGTCTTCACCTGAAGGCTTTCTAGGTCGGACTCAACCATGATCAGCTGCTTGGTAACGTCATCCATGTTGATCTTGTACTCATGCAATTCAGCGTTTAGCTTCTTAACCTCATCGCTGACCCCCATGAAGTAGTCCACATAGTCTTGGGAAACACCGGGCAGGTTAAGTTGCTCAACCTGACGCTTAATTGTCCGCAGGTCTACTGAATATTTCTGCAACATCTTGCGTGCCCGCTGTTCATCAGTTTGCAGTTTGGCAACCTCGTCGTTGATCTTTTCCTGCTTCTCTTCAACCGACGTGAGCTCCTTTTGGTTAGCCTTTTGCCGGTCAACAACCTGACTATAAATCACGGTCTGATCAGCAAAAGCCTTCTGGTCCTCTTGGAACTGCTTGTTGATGGTCTTAATCTGTTCATTTAATTGCCGGGCCGCTTCAATCTCATTGTTGTTAAAGGTATAACTGAGGTTCAACCGCCGTAGCTCAGCAATTAACTCTTCATTCTGGTGTTGAGCATGGGGGATAAATTTGCCCATCACATCCATCAGGTGCTTAGCTTCCGGTTGAGCATCAATTTCCTTTTGCATTACCCCATAGAGATTATCAATTTCATCAGCCAAGTCTTTGTTGGACTGGGCAACGATGTCAATTTCCAAATCGTTCAACTGGGCAACCGTCTGCTTTAACTTTTCCTGTAACTGTTCAATCTTAACATCCAACTTTTGTTCGGTGAAGTTGAAGTGGTCCTTCTTTAAGGTCGCGTAACCCTTTTGCAATTCATCCAGTTGGTCTGGAAACTCGGTAACCAACGGCTTGTACAGCTTTGGAACTGTCTTTAAGAGGTGATCAAACTTTTGGTTATCGTTTTGTAATTCAGAGAGAATTTCCTGGGCGGCTTCCAAGTCGCCCTTGTTAGTAAGGTCAACAAACTTCGCAAACCGTTGTTCCAGGTCATTAAGTTGCTGGCTCAGTTTCTTAATGGTATCCCCGTATTCAAAGTTCTTTTCATCCATTTGCTGGTGAAAATGACGATACTGCTGGCGCAGGTGATCAATTGCCTGGTGGTGCCGCTGTTCTTGTTGTTGAAGGTCCTGCAAGGTCTTTTGAATTTTTTGCGCTTCATCACTGGTCCGGCCAACCAGGGTCCGGTAATCGTTGATTGCTGAATTGATGGTAAGCAGTTGGCTGGTCTTAACCGCAGCCTGTAATTCCTTGCCGCGTGTCTCAACCTGCTTAAGCTGTGGGATCAGCTCCTCTTGGTACTTTTTCTCCAGCTTATTAAAGGTTTCCTTAGCATCACCAATCAGTTGCATCTTTTTCCCCTGCGCCAATTGACTAGCAAGGTCTTCCTTCTTCAAGTGGTCACCAACGGCCTGCAACTCCTTGATTTGGCTAATTGCCCGGTGTTGGAACCAACTAATTCCGACCAATAATAATAAGATTACAACTAAAACTGCGATTAAAATTTGAAACATCAATTTCCCCACCTAATTATTTGGTCAAAATTGACAAATCCGCCATTTTGGCCATAAACTTCTAGCTAAAATTATACCATAATCACTATTGATTGCTGGTAGTAATTACAAAGGAGTTGTAAGCATTGACAGATTTTAAGCTAATTTTGCAACAATTATCAGCCCTGTTGGCTGGCGAACACCAGCCAATCACCGTCATGGCCAATACCAGCGCCCTGGTTAACCAAGCAGTTTCCCAGCTTAACTGGGTGGGGTTCTACCTTTACGACCGTGATAAAGATGACCTCTTTCTCGGCCCATTTCAGGGAAACGTTGCCTGCATGCACATCAAGCCCGGCCACGGGGTATGCGGCACCGCTGCTCAACGTCGCCACGTGGTTAACGTTGAAGACGTCAGTAAGTTTCCCGGCTACATTTCTTGTGATGCCAATGCGCAGTCCGAACTCGTTGTTCCCCTCGTTAAGGATGGTAAACTGATCGGCGTCTTTGACCTCGATGCCCCAGTCAAGGACCGTTTTGATGATGACCTGACCAAATTTCTCACTGATGTCGCCGCAATTGTGGTTAAAAGCATTGACTAGCGGTGGCCAGACATGGTAAGCTATTCTTTGTGTAAAATAATGCAGCAGTGAGGGGCAAGCTCGTCAACAGACTGGTGCCAAACGGTGTTTTTAGTAACCCAGCTGCAAGGGTGAAAAATTCAAATCAGCCTGCACGAATGTCAAGCTCACAATCGGATTATTTTACTCCAAGAAAATTTATTGGAGGAATTTATTTATGTCTCGTTATACTGGTCCAAGTTGGCGTGTATCACGTCGCCTTGGCGTTTCACTTTCAGGTACTGGTAAGGAATTAGCTCGTCGTCCATACGCTCCTGGCGACCACGGTCGTGACCGTCACGGTAAGCTTTCTGAATATGGTACGCAACTTCGTGAAAAGCAAAAGCTGCGTTTCATGTACGGAATGACTGAACGTCAATTCTACAACCTCTTCTTACGTGCCGGTAAAATCAAGGAAGGTACCCACGGTGCTAACTTCATGGCATTGCTGGAACGTCGTCTTGACAACATGGTTTACCGTCTCGGTTTGGCTACTACTCGTCGTCAAGCTCGTCAATTGGTTAACCACGGTCACATCACTGTTGATGGCAAGCGAGTTGACATTCCTTCTTACGAAGTTGACGTTAACCAAGTAATCGCCGTTCGTGAAAAGTCCAAGAACCTGGACATCATCAAGAACGCGGTTGATGCGGTTGTTTCTCGTCCTTCTTACGTTGACTTTGATGCCGACAAGCTGGAAGGTAAGTTAAACCGGATCCCTGCCCGTGAAGACATGGATGCTGATATCGACGAAGCCCTTATCGTTGAATTCTACAACAAGTAATCTTTAATGGTTACTAACACAAAAAGCACTGCTCTGGCGGTGCTTTTTGTTTTCCATTAGATAGAAAAGCGGCTGGTGAGAAAACAAAATTCTCTCACCAGCCGCTTTTTTGTACAAAAAATGAAGCCATCCGACAGATAGCTTCATTTTATCCTTGTCAACTATTCATCCAAGTATTGCTTGGTAGCTGCAATGATGTCCTTCAACCCCTTCTTAGCATCGGAGAAGAACATGTGGGTCTGGTCGGCACTAAACAGTGGGTTTGCAATCCCGGCATAACCAGGGTGCATGGACCGCTTAATGACGACAACGGACTTCGACTTATCAACGTCGAGAATCGGCATCCCAGAAATGGCGTTACCGGACTTCCGGGCCATTGGGTTGGTAACATCGTTAGCACCAATAACCAATGAAACGTCAGTGTTTTCAAACATTGAGTTAGCTTCATCCATTTGCTTCATTTGTTCGTAAGGAACGTTAACATCGGCCAGCAAAACGTTCATGTGACCAGGCATCCGTCCGGCAACCGGGTGGATAGCGTAGTTAACGTTAATTCCATGGTCAGTAAGGAGCTTAGCCAGTTCAGCAACTTCATGCTGGGCCTGGGCAGCAGCCAAACCATAACCAGGAACAATCATAACATTATGAGCGTAAGCTAATTGCAGACCAACATCATCAGCAGAGGTTTCCTTAACATTAACCGGAATGTCATCAGAAGCACCAGAATCGCTGGCACCGCCACCGAAGCCACCGGCAAGAATGTTAGCAACAGACCGGTTCATTGCTTCGGCCATTTGCAGGGTTAAAATCGTCCCGGCAGAACCAACAAGGGCACCGGCGATAATCAAAACTTGGTTATCAATAACGAACCCGGCAAAGGCAACCGCCAAACCGGTGAAGGCGTTCAAAAGAGAAACAACAACTGGCATGTCGGCACCACCAATTGGCAAGGTCATTAACAGGCCGAATACCAAAGCAGCAACTAATTCCAGAACAAGTGCCCAGTAGTTTTGTGGGTAACCAATCATCCAAACGGCACCAACAATCATGGCAATAATTGCCAAGCCATTGCAAAGCCGGCTGCCAGGGAAGGTAATTGGCTTACCAGGAACGTGACCAGCCAGCTTACCAGCGGCAATCAAAGAACCTGAGAAAGTCGTACCCCCAATGATAACGTCGAGGACAACTGGAATTGACAAGATCAGCTGAAGGCGCGTGCCCGCAGTAACTTGTAAGTAGTCAAAGACACCAATCGTTGCGGCGGCACCACCACCGACGGCGTTAAACAGCGATACCAGTTGTGGTACGTCGGTCATCTTAACCTTACGAGCCTTAACGACCCCGTAGCAAATCCCGATTGCTAGACCAGCAACCAAGGCAATCCAACCAGCAGCGTCGATCTTACCACCAACGATAATCGTGATGATAATCATAATTACAGCAAGCGCCATCCCGACACAGGAGAGGCCATTACCTTTCCGGGCCGTCTTTGGTGACCGCATCAAGTGGACACCGACAACGTAGCAGATAGCTGAAATCAGGTAAATCAAAGAAGAACATGTTTGTAAGGCACTCATTATTGTTCGCCTCCATCCTGCTTATTATCTTTTGCAGGTGCTTTACCACCCTTAGGACGGTCAAACATCCCCAGCATCCGGTCAGTTACCGTGTAACCACCGGCAACGTTAACTGCGGCAAAGAAGGCACACAGGAATGCCAGGATATAAAATCCCCAATTATTAGCTTCTGCGGCAACAACAAAGGCACCAACGACAACAACACCGTGAATAGCGTTAGCACCAGACATCATTGGAGTTTGCAGGGTTGCTGGAATCTTGCTCATAACTTCAAAGCCAACGAGGAGACTTAAAACAAAAATTGCTAAATTAGAATATAATTGTTGACTCATATGATCGCTCCCCTTCTCTACTTTTGCGCCTTAGCATCAGGTTTGGCAGCTTCTTCATCCTTTTGTGGTTCTGGTTTCTTAATCTCAGGCAGACCCATTTGTGAACGAAGCCGACCAGAAATAATCTTGCCTTGGTAAGTAGCAACCAATTCGGACATAACATCGTCAGTCGTGTCAATCTTAATGTTGCCATCCTTACCGAGGAGGGCCTTAATAACTGCTTGGATGTTCTTCGAATACATTTCAGAAGCACTCGTGGCCAGTTCACTTGGCAGGTTATCGGCCCCGACAATCTTAGCGCCATTATCAGTCGTAACGACTTCACCCGGCTTAGAACCGGCAACGTTACCACCTAGTTCACTAGCCGCAATATCGATAAAGATCGAACCCGGCTTAGCGTTTTGAACTGACTTTTCGGTTACTAGCATTGGTGGCTTCTTACCAGGAACCCGGGCCGTTGTGATCACAATGTCACTGTCAGCAATGAAGCCGGCAAGTTCATCTTGCTGCTTCTGCTGTTCTTCCTTCGTCAATTGACGAGCATAACCACCTTTACCGGCAGCAGATACAGAACTCGTCAGGAACTTAGCACCCAAGGATTCAACTTCACCCCGTGATGCTGGACGAACATCGTAACCAGAAACGATTGCGCCAAGCCGCTTGGCAGTACCAATGGCTTGCAGGCCGGCAACCCCAGTCCCAAGGACAAGGACCTTGGCTGGCTTAGCAGTCCCGGCCGCCGTGATCATCATAGGGAAGTAACGCATGAAGTGGTCAGCAGCAACCAATGCCGCCTTGTAACCAGAAACAGAAGACTGTGAACTCAAGGCATCCATTGTCTGGGCCCGAGAAACAGTCCGCGGCAGTAATTCAAATGATAATGCCGTGACCTTAGCATCGGCCAACTTCTTCGCAACGTCATGATCAACTGACAAGGACAAGAGTCCCAAAAGCATTTGATCAGCCTTCAGCTTACCCAAAGTGTCATCGTCCGGACGGTTAACAACCGTAACGATGTTCGCCTGATCAATTGCTGCTTGCCGGTCAACGACCTGTGCCCCAGCATCAACATACTGCTGGTCAGCGAAGTTGGCTTTTGCACCGGCGCCTTTTTCAATTAAGACCTTATTGCCTTGCTTGACAAGTCTCTTAACGACACTCGGTACCAAAGAAACCCGGTGTTCGCCATCGGCTTCCTTTAGCGCTGCAATTACAATTGCCATAATTATTCCTCCTTACTATTCACTTAACCGCTTTCACCCTTTATCATAGTCTAATTTGTGTTTTAAATCACATTTTTTTGGACATTTTTTCGAAATTGAGTCTTTTTGATACGCAGAAATAAGCATTAAACACTACTCTGCTAAGCTTTCGGGCCCCCGTAAATTATTTTTCACGAGCAAAAGCGAGGACCTCATCACTGGACAATTCTGGGCAGTAGTGAAAGCCACCGACCCGGAATCGTTTGACACCCGCTAAATCAGTGACTTGATTTTCAGCAATGTAGCGGACCATCGTTCCCCGGGCCATCTTCACCTGGGTAGTCTTCTGCTTAATTCGACCATCAACAACTTCGCCAAAGCGGCACTTAACGAAGTGGCGGTTATTATTTAAATACGGTAAAATAGCCTTCTCGTATTCTGCTGAGGCCAAATCTAAGACCAAGTCGTCCTCAGCAAACAGGTCGTCAGCAAGCGCCCTCCCCCAAAACTGGTAAAGGTTCTTGGTTCCCGCCACGTGGGCGCGGTCACCCATTCCTAACCGGTAGGGCACAATCCCATCAAACGGCCGGAGCAGGCCGTAAAAGCCCGATAAGATTCGCAGGTGTTGCTGGATATATTGCAAACCGACGTCGGTAAAAACGTCTGGTGCCATATGCTGGTACTGCAGCCCCGTAAAAGCAATAATAGCCGGGGTAAGGTGTTCTCTCAGGTCCATTTCCTGGAGCCACCGGTAGTTCTTATCTGCCAAACGGGTACTACAGTTCCACCACAGCTGATGAAGTTGGTCATAGCTTAGGCTTCGCATCCAGTCAAGGATCTTGCTGGTCTTGGCCAGGTACTTTGGAAGGTCCTGGTAGGGAAAAGAATCCTCGTCGACGGTCATTGTTCGTGCTGGTGAAATTACAATTTGCATTTTGCATACCCTCCCTGACTCATTATTTAAGGTTCTTATTATGGTAATGGTACAATAATAACAATATTCTTTTTAAGGAGGAATTCTAGTGGTAGAAGAAAAGAAGTCCGCTGTTCAACAACGACTTGATAACGGCATCTACGGGACCCCGAAGATCAAACCGGACGAGCAGCGTAAGTACCTGGGCACCTTTCGTGAACGGGTCTGCTTAACCATTTCCGTTGCCGAACTCCACGAGAAGAATTGGCAACCTGAACTAGCGGCCGAATTGGCGAAGGGAATTGGCAAGCTCGTATTTATCAACGGCAACCTCCCCCACGAGATGGTCCACGGCTACATTCAGACCGCTGCCGAGGCGGGGGCCGAGTTTACGATGAAGACCGATCCGGAATACAAAGTCCAGCCTGCATCCCTAGCGATTGTTGTTGCCGCCAAAAAGGCGGTTTACCAATCACCCGTCGACGTCCAAAAGCGTTACCCCCAACGGGAAAATAACCAGCGGAAATTAACTAAAAAGGAGGACGGGGGCTTTTTCCACCGTCTCTTTCACCGGGAGGGTCGTTAAATGCAACCACTAGCATACCGAATGCGCCCCCGAACGCTTGATGAAGTCGTAGGGCAACAACACCTTGTCGGCCCCGGTAAGATTATCTACCGGATGGTCAAGGCCAGGATGCTTTCGTCAATGATTCTCTACGGGCCACCGGGCACGGGAAAAACGAGCATTGCCAGTGCTATCGCCGGGTCAACCAAGTACGCCTTCCGCAAATTAAACGCCGCTACTGATAGTAAAAAGGACCTGCAAATAGTTGCCGAGGAAGCCAAAATGAGTGGAACCGTCATCCTGCTGCTCGACGAAATCCACCGTCTCGACAAGGCGAAGCAGGACTTCCTGCTCCCCCACCTGGAAAACGGCCGAATCATCCTCATCGGGGCGACAACAGAAAATCCCTACATCAGTATCAACCCGGCCATCCGCAGTCGGGCCCAGATTTTCCCGGTCCACCCCCTGAGCCCTGACGACATCAAAGTAGCGATTGGCCGGGCCCTGACGGACAAGGAGCGGGGGCTTGGCAAAATGCCCATTGTCCTCGCGGCCAATGCGGAAGAGGAATTGTCCCAGGCAACCAATGGTGACTTACGAAGTGTCCTAAACGGCCTTGAACTTGCCGCTAAGTCTACTGACCCGGGCCCTGATGGCAAAATTCACCTCACCCTGCCAATTATTGAGGAGAGTGTTCAGAAGAAGGCCCTCAGCGCGGACAAGAATGGTGATGGGCACTACGACGTTATCTCCGCCTTTCAGAAATCTATTCGGGGGTCCGACGTTGATGCGGCCCTCCACTACCTGGCCCGCCTGATTGAGGCAGGTGATCTGACATCCATTGTCCGGCGCTTAATGGTCACCGCCTATGAAGACATCGGCTTGGCCAACATGCCAGCAGTCCAGCGAGCGGTGACGGCCGCCCAGGTTGCCCAACAGGTTGGCCTTCCGGAAGCCCGGATTCCCCTCGCCGACGTGGTAATCGAGCTTTGCCTGTCACCAAAGTCGAATTCGGGAATTAGTGCCATTGATGGGGCCCTCACCCAGGTTAAGGAGGGCGGCTTTGGCGATATTCCACCCTACCTCAAGGATGCCCACTACAAGGGCGCCGCAAAGCTTGGTCACGGGGTCGATTACCAATTCCCCCATGACCATCCCCAAGACTGGGTTGCCCAGCAGTACCTTCCTGACCGAATTAAGGGTGCCCAATACTACCAGCCAAAACAAAATGGTCGGTTCGAACAGGCACTGGGCAACCAGTACTGGCAGTTAAAGCGCGCCCAGCGCCAGGATCTAAATGGTCACCACCACCCCACGAACTGATTGCCTATTTGACCAAATGATGCTAAGATAATAATGAAAATTCTGTAGTGTACGCGTTGTCTAAACGCAGGTTTGCCTTACAGTCTTTTTACTTTGGGACTAGTGCCTTGTCCTTTTTACAACATGCCTTTTCACTTGGTAGTTGGCGACTGGACAGCCATGCCCCACCTGTTTAACATACAGGTCAACACTGAATGACAATTAACGGCACCAACGGAGTTTTCGTACATAGTCAAAATTAGGGGCTAGGGAAAGTTATTTTCCCCAGCCCCTTCTAAGTTTTTCTTACAAATTCTACACTGATAAGGAGAATTTCATAATGCTTTTACCGCTTTTTGTGACCCTCTTTGGCCTGATCGCCCTCTTTGAAGGGGTCTTCTTTTTAACCCACCTCCATAAGCCCTTTATGATCTTCGACCCCCTGAAGAGTAAGTTTGTCGCTAGTCAGCTTAAAGTTTGGGGGATCATCATGACCATAATTGGTCTCGTTACTATCGTGGCCGCCTGGACTAACAGTATCGCATTTATTGTCATAATGGTGGTGATTGGTTGTATTTTAGAGACCCAGATGGCCTTCTCAATCACCAGCGAATTCCGGGCAAAGTATCACTAGATTGCTTTACCCCCCTAGTCTGAAAAGTGTATAATAAGGGTAAACAAGCTTAAGGAGGCACTATTATGGCACAAACATACAAACACATCTTGGTCCCAGTTGATGGATCTGCGGAAGCTGAATTAGCCTTCAAGAAGGCCGTTGCCGTTGCTAAGCGGAACGGGGAAGATGCCGAACTGCGTCTGTTGCACGTTGTTGACACCCGGGCTTTTCAAAACATTTCAAGCTTCGATACTTCAATGGTTGAACAGGTTACCGACACCGCCAAGAAGACCCTTGACCAATACATTGAATACGCCAAGAAGCAAGGTGTTAAGAACGTCAGCTACTCCATTGAATACGGTGCACCAAAGACCATCATTGCCCGTGATGTTCCAAAGGAAATGGGTGCTGACCTAATCATGATCGGGGCTACCGGTCTAAATGCGGTTGAACGGATTCTGATTGGTTCCGTTACCGAATACGTTACCCGGACTGCCCTCTGCGATGTCTTGGTTGTTCGGACCGACTTGGAAAACAAGCCCGTTGTCAACCCAAAGAAGCGGAACAAGCGTTAAAACAAACTTTATAACAAGTTAAAATGCTTCATAGCTGACCGTTGACGTCATTTATGAAGTATTTTTTCGTTTCTAGAAAGCGCGGTGTATACATGGAAATCAAATATGAGATTGTTAAGCAAACCCTGCGGAAGGAAATCATTGATGGTAAGTACCAGATCAACCAGAAACTCCCGACCGAAAGCGAGTTAATGAAGCGGTTCAACGTGTCCCGTTACACCATCCGACGGGCGGTCGGTGACCTGGAAAATGAGCACTATATCTACCGGATCCAGGGTGGCGGGATGTTCGTCCAGGACTGGCAACGAAACTGGTCTGCTGACGATACCAATAAACTAATTGGGGTTATCAGTACCCACATGGCTGACTATATCTTTCCCCCAATCATTTCCGGAATCGATAGCGTTGTAACCGAGCAGGGTTACTCGATGATTGTTGGTAACACCCTTAATAACCACCATCGTGAGCGCCAGACTCTCCTTAACATGCTCGACCTTAAGATTGCCGGTCTGATCATTGAACCCACCCAAAGTGCCCTTCCAAATCCCAACCTTGACCTCTACCGGCAGATCAAGGAATACCATATTCCAACGATCCTTTTCCACGCGACTTACCCGGAACTGGACTTTCCGACCCTCCTTACCCAGGACCAGCAAGCGGAAGAAGAACTAATCCACTACCTTTTTGACCTCGGCCACCAGAAGATCCTCGGCGTCTTTCAGATTGATGACCGGCAGGGTGTCAACCGGGAGGCGGGAATGATCAAGGCCTATCAGGATGCCGGAATTCCCGTAACCAACAGTGAAGTGATCATGTACCAGTCAAATAATGACCATGCTGCGATCCTGCAAAAGGTCGATAACCTACTAAAGTCACCAGACCACCCGACGGCAATTGCCTGTTACAACGACCAGTTGGCAACCCACATCATCGGCCACCTGCAACACCAGGGTGTCCGGGTACCGGAAGACATTTCCGTCGTCAGCTTTGATAACTACGACCTCGCCCAGACAATGACCCCGACATTAACAACGGCAAGCCACCCCAAACGGCAGTTAGGCAAGGACGCAGGGAAGATGATTCTCGATATGATAAACGGTAAAGATGGTCACTCAATCACCTACCCCGTTCCCCTGGTCAAGGGAACATCAACGCAGCAAATTAAAGGAGGAGATTAATCTTGGACATTAAAACAAACTTACTGACCCTTGCCGATGGACAGAAGATGCCCCAGGAGGGTTTCGGCCTCTACAAGGTCAGCGGCCAATCCACCATTTCTTCGGCAATTCATAGTGCCTACGATGCTGGCTACCGGCTCTTTGACACGGCCCAACTATATAAAAACGAGGCAGAGGTTGGGCAGGCGCTGACCGATCTGAATGTTCCCCGTGAAGAGCTGTTTGTAACCACCAAGGTTGCGGAAGAAAATCAGGGTTACCAGAAAACAATTGCCGCGGTGAAGGATTCCCTGCACAAGTTACAACTAGACTATGTCAACCTCTTGATGATTCACTGGCCAATCGAACGCGCCTTCTTTGACAGCTGGGCAGCGCTGGAGGAGCTCAAAAAGGCTGGCCTGACAAAATCAATCGGGGTCAGCAACTACCAAGTTATCCACCTCCAGTATCTGGCCACCCAGGCCCATGAAATGCCCGTTGTCAACCAGGTTGAACGTCATCCCCGCCTCAATCAGGCTCCGCTGGTCAGGTTCGACGCCGACCACCAAATTATCACCCAAGCATGGAGTCCACTCGGTCGGGGAACCATCCTCAATGACCCTGTACTGATGGCAATTGGAACCCAGCATCATAAGTCAGCTGCCCAGGTTATCTTACGCTGGCAACTGCAGAGCGGGGTTGCCTTCATCCCCAAGTCGGTTCACGAAGCCCGCATCCGGCAGAATACGGATATATATGACTTTTCATTAAGCGACCATGAAATGGCGCAAATTGACCAACTGAACGACTTCCACCGGACGGGAAAGGAACCCACCCTGGTTTATGAATACAACAAAAAATGGTAAAGAAAGAAACGTTCCTTTAGCCGGAAAACCGGTTAAAGGGACGTCTTTTTATTCTCGATACGGATTTTCCTTGATGATCCGGGCAGGGTTACCGGCAATGATCACGAGGCTGTGACATAAGTCCCCTATATAGTTAAAAATGCTACAGCGCAGTACACAAAGGGACTCTAGCGTTCGGCAAATCCGAACGCTAGAGTCCTCTTTGTGCTTCCACAGGCTAGCTTCGCGTCGACGGGGGTTCCCTACAGGCTTGCTTCGCTTCGAAAGACGAACTAGCAAGCTAGTTCTGTCTCACTCCCACTTCCGGCACCCACGATCACGTTATCACCGAGGGTCACGCCAGGACAGATAATACTTCCGCCCCCAACCCAAACGTCATTACCCAGGGTAATATCGAAGCTTTGCCCATAGGCCCCGTTCCGCCGCAAACGAGGATTGAGGGGATGGTTAACGGTATACAGCTGGACCCGGGGACCAAGTAAGCAGTGGTCACCAATGCGAATTGGACTGACATCCAGCATCACACAGTCATAGTTAGCGAAGAAGTCATCACCAACTTCGATGTTGTAGACGTAATCGCAACGAAAGTGCGGGTGAACTTCGCACCCACTACCAACGTGACCAAACAATTCCCTAATCAGGGCCCCACTTTTGGCCGGCTGGTCCTCACCCAGTTCATTAAAGGAATGGACCAACCGACGGGCGTGTCCTCGTTCTGCAACTAATGTAGGGTCGTCAACCTTAAAGACCTCCCCGCTGAGCATCTTCTCTTTTTCACTCTTCATCTTTTCCTCCATAAAAAAAGAGCCCCAAGCGGCTCAAACTTGTTTACTGGTGACTAACCATTGCTTTGACCCGCCGCGGCTGGTGTTGGTGCCAGTAGTCAATCCCATGAACATGCCGGTAGTGGTCCCACTCGTGCTTCTTAATTAACAAGCGCTTGTCCGGATGACCAACCGGCGAAACGTCCACCTTATCCATACAGTAGAGGTACATTGCCAATAAAATTACGTCGGAAACAATCCCAATCCCCGTAAACAGGAGAAGGACACCGACCACGGCAAACACCTTTTCAAACTTTGTCCACCGGCGGTAATAGACCGTGCCCTCTTGAAGGTGGTCCACCTTGACTGGATTTAACTTATGAAGTTTCATCTTATATCCCAGCTTTTCTATTTTTATCACTATTACCATTTTACACTTGTCCGGATAAATTAGCAACCGCTTTCAATTTATATAATAAAAGGAAGCTGGGAAAAAAGCTTCAGAGTCCTCCGTATGGCTAGTATAGGACGATTGTTGGCACGGTACGGGCCAATGATCGTCCGTAATCAATGGACTTGCTTCGCGGCGCTAGACACTAGGAGCACGCTTCGACGCGGAGCAAGCCTATTTGGTTTTTCCGCGATTACTGTGTAATATTCGGAGAACTAAAAGAGGCTGGTGAGAAAACAAAGTTTTCTCCCAGCCTCTCGAGGTGTATCTATTATTGATTTAATTAAGGGATGATTCCTTAAACTAACTTATTTAATATCAATTAACTTGATACCAAACAGGTTTGCTAAGGTTTCCATTTGGTCCATCGTCAGGTTCATTGACAGAACGGTGTGGTGTCCACCACCATTACGCATCCAGCCAGTAGCACCCTTCTTCAGGCCGCACTTTGGCGTCCACATTTGCTTGGCAACTGGCAGGTTTGGCATTTCCTTTTCTGGCTTTGCGCAGTCGACATCGTAGGCAATGAACTTGTAACCATCGTCGAAGTAGGAAAGGGTAATGTCAATCCCTTCGCCTTCAGAACCGGTGAATACCAACCGTGCTGGATCAGCCTTGTCACCAATATCCAGTGGGTGAACTTCAACCCGTGGTTTATCGGAAGCAAGGGTTGGGTCAACTTCCAACATGTGGGAGCCCATGATTGCTTGGTGACCCTTCCGCAGGTCCAGGGTGTAGTCTTCCATGAAGGCCGTTTGCTTGTTTTCAGCAATAATCTTCAACAGACGGGACAGACCGGCAGACTTGAAGTCCCCTTCAGCACCGAAGCCATAGCCATCAATCATTAACAGTTGAACGGCTAAGCCAGGCAGTTGTTCCAATCCTTCAAGGTCTTGGAAGTTCGTGGTAAATGCGTCGTAACCCTTTTCGTCCAGGAAGTGCTTGATTCCCAAGTATTCACGAAGTTGGTAACGAACGGAGTGAACATACTTGTCATGGTCGTTGTCGCCTTCAACCATGTCGTAGTTTTCTTCCAGCCGCTTGTACTCTTTGTCAATGTCTTCTTCCTTAACCGCATTAACAGCTGCAACCAGTTCTGGTACTGGCCAGTAGTCAACGGTCCAGCCCAACTTGATTTGAGCAGCAACCTTGTCACCTTCAGTAACGGCAACGTCACGCATGGTGTCACCGAAACGAGCGATCTTGATGTGGAAGCTTTCGTTGTAACCAACGGCAACCTTTTCCCAGTCGGCAATTTCTTCTTGAACTTCGGGGTCATTCCACCAACCATAAACGATCTTTTCTGGAACACCCATCCGGGCGTTGATGTAGTCGTATTCACGGTCACCGTGAGCACTTTGGTTCAGGTTCATGTAGTCAAAGTCAATCGTGTCAAATGGGATGTGGTCCAGCATTTGAGTAGCCAGGTGCAGGAGTGGCTTTTGCAGCAGTTCCGTCCCGCGGATCCAGTTCTTAGCTGGGGAGAAAGTGTGCATCCAGGTAATGACCCCGGCAACGTTGTCGTTGTAGTTAACTTCCTTCATGAACTTAGTGATGCTGTCAGCTGTAGTGGCCACTAACTTGAAGACTACCTTGTAAGGCAGCTTGCCACTGGCGTTTAAGCCATCGACTAACTTGCGGGCATCCTTTTCAACTTGTTGCAGTGCTTCTGGGCCGTACAGTGGCTGACTACCAACGGCGAACCAAAATTCATAATCAAGCTTTTTTAACATGATTGAATAATCTCCTTTTCCTTAAATGAAATTGCGGTAACTTTGTATTAGTTATCACTAAATCGCTTACATTTTTATTATATAGAATTCATCCGTATAAATCAATACAACTATCGTAAATATTTGAATAAATTTAACGAGAAAGGCTGTTTCCCTTCTTGCTCTAAGGAAACAGCCTTTTTAATCACTAAGCATTCTTCTTAGCAGCAGTCATCTTACGCATTGAAGCTTCAATCTCTTCAAGCGACTTCCCACGAGTTTCGAGGAAGAACTTGTTGGTAAAGATGATACAAATAACACAGATAACACCATAAATAATGAAGGTATTAGCAATGTCGAAGGCAGCTAACATTGATGGGAACGTCAAGGAAACTACCATATCAGCTAACCAGTTCGTAGCGGAGCAAAGTGATGTCCCTAAACCACGAATGTTCAGTGGGAAGACTTCACCGATGTAAACCCAAGTAATTGGGGCCTAAGTACATGCGTAGAAGGCGATGTAGACAGTCAAGGCAATCGCACTTACGTATGCGGCGGCTTGTGAACCACTGTCCATCTTCAGGATAGCGGCCATGACGAACAGTGACAGACCCATGCCGGCAGCACCGATTGTCAGCATCTTCTTCCGGTCAACGTGGTCCATCAACAGCATTGCGACAACGGTAACAATAACGTTAACAATCCCAATCCCGATGTGGGCAAGTAAAGCGGCGGCAACACCCCAACCAACTTTAGTAAAGATCGTTGGTGCGTAGAAAATAACTGAGTTAGAACCAATGATTTGTTGGAAGATAGCGGCACCTAAACCGGTAACCAGGGCCGGCCGAACATCGGCACCGAATAATTCCTTCCAACCACCTTGCTTTTGGTTAGCGGAAACTTGAATTTCGTCCAGGGCGGTGTTAACGGCTTGTTCATCACCCTTGTTGGTGTTCATCAAAACGGCCCGTGCTTGGTCAACCTTACCGATCTTAACTAAGAAACGAGGACTTTCTGGCAGCAGCAGGGCACCGAAGAAAAGAATAATAGCTGGTAATGCGGCGAACCCTAACATCCAACGCCAACCGGTGTACATGCTTTGGAAGGTGTAGTTCAGGATGTAGGCAAGTAAAATACCAATCATGACCATCAACTGGAACATGGTAGCAACGGCACCGTGCATCCGCTTTGGTGCAAGTTCGTGCAGGTAGGCTGGAATCAATGCGGGAGTAATACCAACACCAATCCCCAAGATAACCCGGGTAACTAACAGGGTCCAGTATTCAGGGGCAAACCCAGAACCCAAGGCACCAATTGTAAAGATAATTGCGGCCCAAATTAACAACTTACGACGACCATACTTATCAAGGAACTTACTAGTACCAAGGGCACCAAGGATCGCACCAATCAAAACGGATGAAACAACCATCCCTTGTTCCCAAGAGTTAAGGCTTAATTGCTTCTGGATAAACAGGATGGCCCCAGAAACGGACGCAATATCGTATACGAACAGTAAACCACCAAGTGCACCAAAAGTATAGATAAAACCGTTTGAAATCTTCTTCAACTTTGTTCACTCCTATACTTTGTAAAAATAACAACCTCAGAATCCTAATCACATGCGATTCGTAATTACACATCAAGCGCTTACAACGTAAGTATAGAATATTTGTCAGGACAAGTCAATAAAACGGTTACAATTTTATTCCTAAAATTGCGTATAAATTATTGGTAGTCCGGATAAATGCCGTCCTGTCAGCCTTTGTTACCCTGGTTAACTCCACCTAAATTTACAGATAAGCCCAAAAAAGTCCACGTACTTACCGCAATAATGCAGAAATACGTGGACCTGATGTTAGTATTCGTCCGGATATATATTAGTTTGTAATTTTCTTCACTGACTGACGGTAGATGATCTCGGGATGGTAAATGATCGGTTTGACCTTCTCCCCCTCGATCAGTTTTAAGATCATCTGCCCGGCATCGACCCCCATCTTATTCTTGGGGTGAACCGCGGTTGTGAGCCCCGGCATTACGTAGTCGCTCAGGAGGTAATCATCGAAACCAATAATGCTGACGTCCTCGGGAATCGCCATCCCCAGTGACCGAATAACGTCCATCACCTGAATTGCCAGCTCATCGTTATAGCAGGCAATTGCGGTAGGCCGGTCATCAGATCGCATGTACTGGGCAATCTTATCAAAGATCTGGGCCACGTCATCCGTTGACTGGTACATGATTACGTTACTGAGGAGGGTGAAGTCGGGATGGGCCGTATAGGCATCCAAAAAGCCCTGCATCCGGCCAACTCCTTGCATATCGTCAATCTTAAAGACCCCCAGAATCCGCTGGTGGCCATTGTCAAAGAGGCTATTAACCAGCTCCATCTCGGTTGCCCGGTCATCGATGTCGATGTAGGGTAACGAAGAATTATCATAGTGGGCATTGATGAAGATCGCCGGAATGTGGGACTCCTCAATTCGCTGGTAGAGGTCCTGATTGGGGTTGGGCCGGGCACTTTGGGTCGGTTCCAAGATCAACCCATCAACCTTGCTATTGAGCATTCTTTGCAGGCTGACCCGCTCCTGTTGTTGGTCGTTGTGGGTGTTGCTCAACAGGACTGAATAACCGTGACTCGAGATTGCCCGGTCAATCCCACTAATAATGCTCGGGAAGATGTAGTCCGCTAAATGGGTGGTTACAACCCCGATGACTTTGCGGTTCACCGGCTTATCCGGCGTTGCCTGCCAGTCGTCAACGTACATTCCCCCACCTTGGATCCGGTAAATGTAGTGTTCGTTTTCTAGTTCGCCCATCGCCCGCCGGATCGTGTAGCGGCTGACATTATACTCCGCCATCAGGGCTGATTCTGTCGGCAGCTGGGTACCCTTTTCGTAGTGCCCTGAACTTATTTTCTGCCGAATTTTTTCCTTTACGGTCTCATACTTGGTTGCCATTCTGTCCCCTCCCTGTTATGCGACCATTATACAGTAAAGAGCAAAAAAAAGCGCGCCCCAAACGAACTGCGGACAATCATTGGTCTAATAACTGTCGGCGGTTAACCGTCCGGGACGCAATAAGTTTTTTGCTAGTTTAAATTAGTTTTCACGTTTGGCGTGGTCCTTACTGTGGGCATTGTTTTGACCATAGTAAGCATTCTTCCCGTGCTTCCGGTAATAGTGCTTGTCAAGCAGGTATTGTGGTAAGTGGTTGTCTGCCCGGGTCAATTGCAAAGTGTGGTAGTCCTCCTCGGCAACGACTTCCAGGACCTTAGCATTGTAAACCGCCTTGTCCGGAGTTGGTCCCCAGGCAAATGGACCGTGCTGCATAACGAGGGCCGCCGGGGTTGCTTCATAGTCTAAGCCCCGCTCTTTAAAGCTCCGGACAATCACCTTCCCGGTGTTGCCTTCGTAGTCTTCTTCAATTTCTTCCTTAGTGAGGGCATCAGCAGCCGGGACATCGGTGTAGAAGGTGTCGGCGTGGGTGGTGTTCATGGCTGGAATATCCATGTGGGCAGCGGCAAAGGAAACGGCCCATGGGGAGTGGGTGTGGACAATCCCACCGATCTTTGGGAAGTGGTTGTACAGGTAGGTGTGGGTTGGCGTATCACTGGATGGGTTCAAATCCCCTTCAACGACTTCCCCCTTGAGGTTAACAACTACCATGTCTTCCGGCTTCATTTCTTCGTATGGAACACCAGATGGCTTGATGACAAAGAGGCCCTTCTCCCGGTCAATTCCGGAGACGTTCCCCCAAGTAAAGGTAACCAGGCCTAACTTAGGCAGTTTCATGTTGGCGTCGTATACTTCCTTCTTTAATTCTTCGAGCATTATTCTTCTCCTTTTAGTTTAATTTCATGTCCTTACCGGCTTCGATTTCGGCTGGTAATGCTTCCTTGTAGTTATCAATAAACTTCTCATAGCCTTGAACACTCTCCGGCTCAGGGAAGAGGGTTGAGCTTTCGGCATCAACAAAGACCTCGTCGTCTAGGTAGTCAGCCAGGTTCTTGCCCTTAGTATCACTGGCGTAGAGGGCGAGGACGGCCATCCCCCATGGGCCCCCTTCACCGGCGTTACTCATCAAGGTAATCGGCGTGTTTAAGGCATCGGCGAGGGCTTGCTGAGCAACCACCGGCGTCTTGAAGAGTCCCCCTTGGGCAATCAGCACGTCGGTCCGGATGTGTTCTTCCCGCAGAAGGATATCCATCCCAATCTTCAGCGGAGCAAAGGCGGAGTACAGTTGAACCTTAAAGATGTTGGCCAAAGTGAAGTGACTGTCCGGCTTGCGGACCATCATTGGCCGCCCATCTTGGACCTTCGTGATGTTTTCACCGGAAAGGTAGCTAAAGTTAACCAGGCCACCAGCGTCTTGGTCCCCCTGTAAGGAGGAGTCAAAGAGCTTCTCGTACAGTTCGTTCGGTGACAGGTTAATTCCCAGAACCTTGGCGAACTGGTTGAAGACGCTGGCCCAAGCATTAATGTCGGAGGAGCAGTTGTTGGTGTGAACCATCGCTACCGGTGCACCGTCGGGCGTCGTAACCATGTCGATGTCGCGGTGAACCTTATTTAGTTTTTGGTCAAGAACTACCATTGAAAAGGCAGACGTTCCGGCAGAGATATTCCCGGTCCGCTTCCGAACGGCGTTGGTAGCAACCATCCCCGTCCCGGCATCACCTTCTGATGGGGCAATCAAAGAACCCGCTTGCAGCTGGGAACTGGGGTCCAACAGCTTGGCACCCTCGGCAGTTAACTTGCCAGCCGGGTGACCAGCCAGTAGAACCTCTGACAGGATGTCCTTGATGTTCCAGTTAAACTTAGCCACTTCCGGCAGACCAGCAAACTGTTCAAGCATCTTTTCATCGTAGGTCTTTGTTTCCTCATCGATTGGGAACATCCCGGAGGCGTCGCCAATCCCGGTGTTCTTGTTTCCGGATAACTTCCAGGAAACGTAGCCATCTAGAGTTGTGATGAAGTCAATGTCCTTAACGTGGTCTTCCTTGTTAAGGATTGCTTGATAAAGGTGGGCCACACTCCACCGTTCCGGAATGTTGAAGTTAAACAGTTCCGTCAACTTATCAGCGGCCTCACCAGTAATGTTGTTTCGCCAGGTCCGGAATGGTACTAACAAATTACCGTCCTTATCGAAGGGCATGTAACCGTGCATCATCGCACTGATCCCAATCGAACCAATCTTGGTCAGGCGGACACCATACTGTTCATTGACACTGGCCGCCATGTTAGCGTAACTGGTCTGGATTCCCTTCCACACCTTCTCAAGCGGGTAGGTCCAGATGTTGTTCCGGAGTTCGTTTTCCCAAACAAAGTCTCCAGAAGCAACGACCTGGTAGTCGTCCGTTACCAGGACCGCCTTAATCCGCGTCGAGCCGAGCTCAATACCGAGCGCAGTGTTGGCGCTTTCAATTTTTGCCTTAATTTTGCTTTTATCCACAGGAATTGCCTCCCCCTACAAATTTATTGAACAACTTTATTGTAAAATATTTATACGTATAAATCAAACAGATTTATTACGAATAGTCATAATAAATATTGCGTAGATTTCATAGATACTGTAATTCATCGGCAGATAATCAAATATTTATCATTATAAATTTAAGCATAAAAAGAAGCGACTGGGGTTTTTATTTTCCCAGTCGCTTATTCGAAAGGTTGTCTATTCTATTTTTCTAAACCAGTGGTAACATCGTCGGTTGATCAAGAACGTGCTGGTAACCTGCAGGAGCTTCAATACACTGGGGGATGACATCAACACTTGGTGCCGCACTCGTGACGTAACTTTCCTCTAGCGGGATCATGTTCTGGACCTCAACATCAATAGTTGGAATACCAGCAATGTGGATGTGACTATCAATTGCTGGTTCCTTAACAATATCGTTGCAAATCTTGTGGACATAAATCAGGCTAACCTTCTTCTCACCACCGACATAACCACTCATGGTGAAGCGGTGCCCCATCATTGTCCCCTTCTTGATCAATCCAAATGCCTTTGGATGAAGATCCTGAGGAGCGGTAAATACCTCGTGAGTAACCTTAACATCATCAAACTTGAGTCCTAACCGGTCGCCCATCTCATAAACAGCGGCAATGTAGTAAGCAGCAATGCCGGCCTTTAACTTATCCTGAGGGAACTTATCGGGATCTATCCCATAACCAAAGACCTTAACCCAGGAAGAAGTGTTATTCTGGTCGTCCTCACCAGATTGAACGGTGAGCTGGTCAACATGGTCAACCAAGTTACAAAGGTACAGTGGCAGGTGTGAAGCATAGAAGCCTGGTAATAAACCACTCGGCATGAAGGTAACGCCGTTCTTTACAGCGGCATCGTTAATCATCTTGTACAGGTCCGGTGTAGTAACTTGTGAGTAGTAAAGCGGAATGGTCGTGATACAGTTCTTCTTGGCATTCAGGACCTTAACCATATCCTCCGCGCTTGGTGTAAAGGCCCCCGTCTTTGGCTCGTGGCGAAGTGGTGTGTATACCAGGACCACGTCGGCATCCAGTTTCAGCGCTGCATCGATGTCGTCCGTGACCTTGACACCAATGTCCGGAAAGCCAAATAGCCCGGCAGCATCCTTACCAACCTTTTCCGGGTCATTATCAACCGCAGCGACCAACTTCACTGACTGGCGTTCACCAATCATTCGCACGGCCGCCCGACCGACATTTCCAAGTCCCCAAATAATAACACGATACTGTCTCATAGAAACTACTCCCTTTCTATGTGCATGGGTAACCACTGGTGCAGAGCTAATTTAAACCTTAGTTACTTAAAGAAGTCCGGATCTTTATACTCAGGGTTAGGGTAATGGTAGAACCCCTCCCCCGCTTCGACACCCGTATGACCGGCATCAATCATTGGCTTCAGTTTGTCGGCAATCTTCTTAAATAGTTCATTATTCGTTTGCTGGTACTGGTTCAGAACTACGGCATAGGTAGTCCGAAGACCCACAATATCCTGAATCATGAACGGACCAAGTGGGGACCCATTAGAAATTATCCAGTCCTTATCAATGGTGTGCGGGTCAGCAACCCCGTTTGCCCATAGTGCCATCCCCGCATTCAATAGTGGGACCAGTAAGGCATTCATGATGTAACCGTGCTGCTCCTTTTTCAGGACCACTGGTACCATCTTAATTGACCGGGCAAAGTTAGTCAGGTCTTCAATAACTGCTGGGTCGGTCTTCGGATTACCGACGATTTCAGCAACGTTATGCTTCCAAATATGGTTGGCAAAGTGTAAGTGGGCGAACTTGCTTGGCCGGTCAGTAAATCCAACCAGTTCACTCGGAATAAAGGTGGATGAATTACTGGTTAAAATCGTCTTCTCCGGGAGAAGCGGGCAAAGTTCCTCATAGAAGGCCTTTTTGATCTCGACCGACTCGGAAACGGATTCGATTACCAAGTCTGCATCAGCCACGGTCGCCTTTAAATCATTACTTATATCAACAATGTTATCCATTGCGGCTTGGTAATCAGCTGCGGACGCCTTCATTTCCTTCATGAACGGGTCCTTAATTGCGGCCAACCGCCGTTCTGCGCGGTCAATGTGTCGGTTCCAGATCTTGACCTGGTAGCCACACCGTGCCGCTTGAAAAGCAATTTGACTGCCGAGCACCCCTGCTCCAGCAACCACAACGTTTTTAATTTCCATAACAACGCCTCCTCATAATTCTCTGCACACTTTAATTTTATCATATTTTAGTAGCGCTTTCAGAAAATCGACTATAAAAAGGGTCCAGCAATGCCGAACCCTTTTATTCACTATCGAATTTATTTAGCTAATTTATTGCAGCTTTTCCAAGTCCTTGACAATACTCTTTTCCATGACATCCCCGTGGCGGGCAATGCTCAAGCTCTTGGCAATTTCCAAGTTCTCCTTGGCCTTTTCCTTATCACCAAGTTCAATATAAGCCCGGCCGACGTACATGTAGAGCTGGTCAAGCAGAAACAGCGATTCTCGTTCCCGGCAGAGCTTGATTCCCCGCTCGGCACAATCGATTGCCTTCTCAGGTTCACCCAGCCGCCAGTAGAGCTCGGCAATCTGGCAGTTAATTGAGGCCCACTGGTGAAGGCTCCCAATCAGTTTCTTGTTATCAATTAACTTCACTGACCGGTTAGTTAGCCGGACTGCCCGTTCACGATCGTTACGCTGGAGGTAGGCAAGTGCCATTCCCGCCGTCGTCATTGCCAGGTAGATGTTGGCACTGGTGGTGGCAAACTGGGTCAGAACTAACTCAAAGTTAAAGATGGCATCGTCGATATTGCCGTCCTTAATCTGCACCATTCCTAGAAGGTAGTAGTAGCGTTGCTTATCAAAGTCGCTATTTAAATCCTTAACCCGAATCTTATCAATTGACTTCTTCGCTTTATCAAATTCTTGGTCCGTTAAGGCATCAATAATCTGGTTGAAGGTATCGTTGATTCCACTGACTTCTTTTTCAATAATCCGATCCGGTTGGATATTCAGCCGCTCACAGATGGCGGTCAAGATATCCATTTTTGGCAAACGGTCCTGCTTTTCCATTAGACTAATCGTCGCTTGAGTGCAGATTCCTTCAGCCAATGCTGTTTGCGATAAACCTCTCTTGCGGCGAATCTGTTTTAGAACATCTCCACGGAGTTTCATTGGTTATCATCCTCAATTTATTACTAATAATTTGTTCCGTTATAAAATCCCTTTTATTCAGTTTCTTATTATAACACTTATTATGAAATTTTTCCTAAAATTGCCCATTAAATCTTTTAATTCACTTTTCACTGATAAACGTTTGTTAACATAAAAAAGGGGCTGCAAACCGGTTGCAACCCCACTTATCAATTAATATATTAATAGTTAAAATCCTTAGTGCTCTAAAGCTAAAGGGATTTATTTGTTATATTTCTTTTGACCAACGTGTTCCTGTCCAAGCTCACGAAAATCATACTTAATTTGACTATTCCGTTTGAATTCATCCAAGCCAAGTTGAATCAGGCGATCAATCAAATCAGAATAAGTGATTCCCGAGACCTCCCACATTTGCGGATAAAGACTGATATTCGTGAACCCTGGCAAGGTGTTTGGCTCACTCAGGTATGGAACATTGTTGGAATCAACTAAGAAGTCGATCCGGGCCAGGCCCTTCATGTCCAGCACCTTGTACGCCTTCAGTGCCATGTCAGTAATTTCATCAGTTAAGTGCTGTGGCAACTTGACTGGTAATTCAAACACTACCCCACTAGCATCAACAAACTTATTCTCGTAGTCGTAGAACGGATCGCCCTTTGGTACACGGACCGCACCCAGCTTGGAAGCAATGGGGTGCTCATTGCCCAAGATGGAGATTTCAACTTCTTGTGGGTGGTCAACTCCCTGTTCGGCCAGGACCTTAAAATCGTATTTAAAGGCATCCTTGAGTGCCGCTGCGTATTCCTCAGCGTTAGTAACCCGGTGGATTCCTACTGAAGAGCCCTGCTTGGCTGGCTTAATAAAAATCAGGTCACCCAGGTCTTCTTCCAGGCGGTCCCAAGGATAATCAGCCTGGTTTTCCGGCGTCAGCAGGACGTACGGCGTATTACGAATGCCCGCTTCGTTCAGCATCTTCTTGGTAAGGTCCTTATCAAAGGAAAGGGCACTCGCCGCAATGTTTGAACCGACGTAAGGCTTGTTGAGGAGCTTAAACAGGCCTTGAACTGTCCCGTCCTCGCCCAGGTTACCGTGAATGACTGGGTAGAAGAAGTCAATCCCGGATAGCTCATTTAGGGCCATGATTGGTGCCAGGGGCTTAGTCAGGTCCATCTTTTGATAAGCATCCTTGACGACCTCATCCTCTGGTTCCCCGTCAAAGATCCGCTGCGAATCTTCATTGTTTAACAGGATTCCGTCCTTAGTGAACATAAACAAACTAACGTCGTACTTTTCCTTATCCATTGCGTCATAAATGTTGTGCGCCGAGCGCTTGGAGACATCATGCTCAGATGAATTCCCACCAAACAGCAATGCAACACGCAGCTTCTTACTCATTAGAAATACCACCTTTTCTTTTATTTAAACCGAATTCCTAGAACTTTAAGAATATCATATATATAAATGTTTATCAACACGAAAAAAGGTGCCACGCAGGCACCCTTTTTATTTACTACTTAACAGCAATGATCCAGTTCTTCTGTTCGTCATCACTGGACAGGTCTTCTGGACTGTCTGCCAACTTATCGTTAACCTTCACGATTTTCCCGGTAACCGGACTTTCTAGGTCGGTAACGGCCTTCTCTGCCTCAACGGAGAGGAACTTACCGCCTTCAGTCAGCTCGGTTCCCACTTCGGGAAGGTCGATGAAGCTTACTTCACCGAGATCGTCGCGGCCCTGGTCATTCAGACCAACCCGGGTCGTTCCGTCGGCGGCTTGCTTTGTCCAAAAGTAGTTATTCTTTGTTGCCATATCTGCACCTCATTATCTAAATTCACGATTATTACTAAACATGTATGAATGGTGATGATAACGCATCGACATTATCATCCCAATCCCAATCAGGTTTCCAATCAAAGAAGAACCCCCGGCACTGATAAACGGTAATGGAATACCGGTCAACGGTAAGAGACCAATATTCATCCCGATATTTTCAAAGACGTGGAAGAGGATCATCATGATGACCCCGGTCGAGATGTACGCGTAAAATTCGTTCCGCGTATCAAAGGTTACCCGGATCATCAGGTAAATTAGCAGGAGGTAAATCAGGATCAACAGGGCACTGCCCACGAAGCCAAAGTTTTCCCCGATTACCGAAAAGATCATATCGGACTCCCGGACGGGGACGTAAACCTTAGAATTATTAAACCCGGTCCCCGTAATTCCACCGGAACCAACGGCCTTAATACTCTGCCAGAGCTGGTAACCCTGGTTGGTCGTATCCTGTTCCGGATGTAGCCAGGTGTCAACCCGGTCGAATTGGTAGGCCTGAAAGCCAATGTGCTCCAGGATGGTCCGCCCAATGGAACTCGTCACCATCGCCAGTGCGGCCCCCCCGACAACAATCAAGGCGCCAGCTGCGGGTGCCAGGATTCGCCAGGTTACCCCGGAAACCAAGACCATCCCACAGAAGATGGCAAAGAAGACCAGGGCCGTCCCAAAGTCATTTTGGAAGTGCAGGGAAATCAAGACTGGCAAAAGCCACAAAAACATTGTCCCGATTAAACGCCAGTCACTTCGCACCGTGTGAACCGGATAGCGGTTATTATGGGTCGTAATGACCCGCCCCATCATTAAGATATACGCGGGTTTCATTATTTCCGACGGCTGGAACGTAAACGGCCCGATTGCAAACCAACTCTTTGCCCCGGTATTAACATAGTACGACCGACTATAGAATACCAGGATGGCAAACATCAGAAAGATGCTGGCCCAGTAAACAATCGGGGCAATCTTCCATAACTGCTCCGCATCGAACTGCATGATCACAACCACCAGGATAATTCCTACAGCGTACCATACCAACTGGGTAATTACCTGACGGGCAACACTGACGGATTGACGGTCATGGCTTGCCGCAACGTAAATTGACGCTAAACCAATTAACGCCAGCAGCAAAACACAGAAAATGATTCCCCAATCAATCCGACTCTCTTCATCATTTTGCGAATGTTGCATTACCTAACTCCTTTATGCCATATTTTGACAAGAAGAATTGGCCACCACAAGCGGCTTAGCGTTGGTGCAAGTGGTATTGCTGCAAGACAATTTCCAGTCCTTCTTCTTGCGAGCGAGCGTTAAACTCACTTTGATCCGCCGTCAGCAAGGCCTTAAAGCGGTCATTATCGGTAATTACTTCCCCGATAAGGCGGCCTCCAATAAAGATCTGTTGGACAGGTTGATGCCGACGCTCAATATCCTTAACACTTACTTCAATTTTTTTATCCTTTTTTGACACGTTTTCACCCTTAAATTATTTTGTTGACGTTGAAAAGTAAAATGCTGGGGCACCGGATCATAGCCGCCCCTTACAAAGGGATGGCAGCGCAGAATCCGGGCAATTCCCAGCAGTGCGCCCTTGATACCAAATCGTTGCAGGGCCTGGATCATATACTCTGAACACGTGGGGTAGTAACGGCAAACCCGGTAAGGACGCCGGGCAGAAATTCCCCGCTGGTACCCCCGTATCAAGCGACACAAAAAGTGCACCATCTCTTATTACTTCTTATCAGCCTTTTGCATCCGTTCTAGCATCTCACCAGCACCCTTGGCCACGTTATCCAATGGGTCTTGGGAGACAACTACGGGAACCTTTAGGCGGGAACTGAAGAGCTGGTCAATCCCGTTCAGCAGGGAGGTTCCCCCGGTCAGCATAATTCCCCGATCAATGATGTCGCTAGCCAACTCCGGTGGAATTGTTTCCAGGACGTTGACGGTAGCAGTGACGATTTGTTCCAGGGTATCATGGAGGGCCTCTTCAATTTCGTTTTGGTTAACGGTGACCTGCTTTGGCATTCCGCTGGCCACGTCCCGACCACGAACATCCATTTCCTTCGGTTCGTCCACCTTGAGGGCGGTCCCAATTTCCATCTTGATGTTTTCGGCGGTGTGTTCACCGATTACCAGGCCGTGCTTATCCTTGATGTAGGCGGCGATGTCGTTATTCATCTTGTCCCCAGCCATCCGAATAGATTGGCTAGCAACAATATCGCCGAGCGACAGGATGGCGATGTCACTGGTACCACCACCCATGTCGATTACCATGCTCCCGCGGGGCTTGAAGATATCCAGGCCGGCACCAATGGCAGCAACTTTAGGTTCGTATTCTAGGTAAACCTTGCCTCCACCGGACTGTTCGGCGGCTTGAATAATTGCCTTCCGTTCAATTTCCGTGATGTTGGTTGGGGCACAGATCATGATGTTCGGCTTAGACATGAAGCCCTTAACGCTCAACTTACCGATGAAGTAGGAAAGCATTTCCTGGGTAACATCGAAGTCTGAAATGACCCCGTTCTTCAGTGGCCGAATTGCCCGAATGTTGCTTGGGGTCCGACCTACCATCCGGTAAGCTTCAGAACCCACTGCCAAAACTTTGTTGGTTTGGGTATCGATTGCCACAACAGAAGGTTCATTCAGGACAATCCCCTTGCCCTGCACATAGATAAGGACGTTGGCAGTCCCTAAATCGATTCCGATATCTTTTGCCATTCAACTTATCTCCTTTTCGCTTGATGCGGATTTCCTGCTAATCAAAGCGCTTATTTTTAAGTTAATATCGTTCGTATTATACCACATATCAGGTGGTTACTCCTCGTTACTTCCCCGATTTGCCCCGGGTTGTTCATGGGAGGTCAGTTTAAACTGGTCTTCAATGTCACGCCGGTCAATCTGGGCCCCCAGCTTCTGCAACTTCTGGTAGAAATGAAGGTATCCCCGGTCGAGGCAGTCCGGACGCCGCACCTGGGTAATTCCCTTGGCAACCAAACCAGCCAGGACCAGTGCCGCGCCCGCACGAAGGTCGGTGGCTGCCACTTCGGCCCCGCTAAAATGACTCGGACCGAGCAAAGTGGCCACCGCACCGTTGATTTGGAAGTGGGCGTTCATCCGCCTCAGTTCTTCCAGGTGCATGAAACGCTTCTCAAAGACGTGCTCTTCCATCGTACTGGTCCCGTTGGCCAGGAGCTGGAGGACGGTCATCTGCGGTTGCAAGTCGGTCGGAAAGCCCGGGTATGGCATCGTTTTGACCGCCGCCGGTAGCAGTACGGACGTCCCGAGAACCCGGATGCCGTTCGCCTGCTTAATCACGGTCACGCCCATCTCTTCTAGCTTAGCAATGAGTGAGGCACTGTACTCCGGAACCGCGCCGTTGACAATCACGTCACCGTTAGTAATGGCCGCAGCAATCATGAAGGTCCCGGCTTCAATCCGGTCCGGCATTACCGTGTATTCCGCGCCGTGGAGGAAGTAGACCCCCTGGATACGGATAACCTTGCTTCCGGCCCCGTGGACCCGGGCACCCATCTTATTGAGGAGGTTTGCCAGTTCCACGACCTCGGGCTCACAGGCGGCGTTTTCAATCGTCGTGATCCCCTCAGCCATGGTTGCGGCCATCATAATGTTTTCCGTTGCCCCCACGCTGGGAAAATCAAGGGGAATCCGGGTGCCGACTAGGTGGTTACAGGAGGCCTCAATGAAGCCCGCATCCTGCTTAATCGCTGCCCCCAGCATCTCCATTCCCTTCAGGTGGAGGTCAATTGGCCGGGCCCCGATTGAACAGCCCCCTGGCAGGGCGATTCGGACGTAGCCGGTCCGCGCCAGCAGGGGCCCCATTACTAACAGGGAGGCCCGCATCTTGCCCACATAGTCGTAGGTCGCCTCGGAGGACAGGGGGAAGCTGCCGTTAATGACTAGCTGGCGCTCCTTTTCCCCGTACGCCGTCTTAAGGTTTAAGAACTGTAGGAGCCGGTCCATGACCCGCACATCAGTTACTGGTGGAACATTATTTAAAATAACCGTCCCCTGGACGGCAAGGATTGCCGCCGCCTGCATTGGCAAGATTGCGTTTTTGGATCCTTCTACCGCAACCTTGCCCTTTAAGGGGTGACCACCCTTGATAATTATCTTTTCCATAACAATCCTCCCCCAGCACTAACGAACTAAGTATGTAAGGTTACCAATGGCTGTGATGATTCCGAGGAAGAAATTAGCACAGAGGTAACCAATGGCTGTTGCCGTTAAAACAATCATCAACGGCAGAGTGCGTGGCGGGCGTTTGAAGAGGCGCTCAATATGAAATCCCTGGATTGCCGTAAAGGCCAACCAGATGAAGAGAAATTGAACGATAATTTCAAATAGTGCGTGTATTCCCGTTACTTGCATTCCATAACCTCCTAACAGCCATTTTGTATCATATCATAACATTTCTAATAATGAACCGTTAACAAAAAAGTTTAACCATTAATTAAAAGGTCCGCCCCTTTAAACGACAAATGGCCGCCCATATCTCCATAGATATGGGCGACCATTGATGAGCAAGAAGGGAACCACTTAATCGTGCCCCTCCTTGGACAAATTATTGTAATTTTTTGCTGTACTTTGATGCTTTCAAACGGTTAATTGCCCGCTTAAGGTGAACTTCAGCCCGGGCCAAGTCGTCTTTGTTATGACTCTTCTTGGCTGCTTCAATCGCCTTTTCGGACCGTTCCTTCGCATGTTGAGCACGTTCAACGTCAATCCGTTCTGGCAGTTCGGCACTGTCAGCCGCAATTAAAGCTTCGTGGCCATCAAATTGCATGATTCCACCGTTAACTGCGGCAACTTCATCCTCACCGTCGTCATGCTTGACGCGAACAACACTGATCTTTAGAGAAGCAATCAAAGGCACGTGATTGGCCATAACCCCCATTTGTCCACCAGCGGTGTTCATGACGATCATGGTTGCCTCGTCATTATCATAGACAGTGCCATCAGGAGTAATAATGGTGACCTTAAATTTACTATCAGCCATAAATTATCCCTCCTAATCTTCTGCGTTTTCTTGGTCAGTCTCAGCCTTCATTTTCTTTGCTTTTTCTACAGCATCGTCGATTGTCCCAACCAGCCGGAATGCTTCTTCTGGAAGGTCATCGTACTTACCTTCAAGGATACCCTTGAAGCCTTTGATGGTGTCCTTCAGTGGAACGTATTTACCTGGCGTACCAGTAAATTGTTCGGCAACACTGAAACTTTGGGAAAGGAAGTTTTGAATCCGCCGTGCACGAGCAACAATCGTCTTTTCTTCATCGGACAATTCATCCATCCCTAAAATAGAAATGATATCTTGTAATTCGTGGTACCGTTGAAGAACGTGTTGAACTTGAGTAGCGACTTCGTAGTGTTCCTTACCAACAATTTCAGGCGTCAATGCAGTTGAAGTTGATTCCAGTGGGTCCACGGCTGGGTAAATACCAATCTGGGTCAGACGACGTTCAAGGTTGGTCGTCGCATCCAGGTGGGCGAAAGTCGTGGCTGGAGCAGGGTCGGTGTAGTCATCGGCAGGAACATAAACGGCTTGAATAGACGTAATGGAACCCTTCTTGGTAGAAGTGATCCGTTCCTGCAACTGACCCATTTCAGTAGCCAGCGTTGGCTGATAACCAACGGCTGATGGAATCCGCCCTAACAGGGCAGAAACTTCTGAACCGGCCTGGGTAAACCGGAAAATGTTATCGATGAACAAAAGCACGTCTTGACCCTTAACATCACGGAAGTATTCCGCGATGGTCAGACCAGTTAAGGCAACCCGCATCCGGGCACCAGGTGGTTCGTTCATCTGACCATAGACCATGGCAGTCTTTTCAAGAACCCCGGAGGCCTTCATTTCGTAGTACATATCGTTACCTTCACGGGTACGTTCACCAACACCTGTGAAGACAGAAATACCATTGTGACCTTGGGCGATATTGTGAATCAATTCCTGAATCAAAACGGTCTTACCAACACCGGCACCACCGAACAGACCAATCTTACCACCACGAACATATGGAGCCAGCAGGTCAATAACCTTAATACCAGTTTCCAAAATTTCCGTGTTGTTGTTTAATTCGTCGTACTTTGGTGCATCACGGTGAATTGGCATCCGCTTTGCGTCAGGGCCAAATTTCGGTCCGTTATCAACAGGTTCACCTAAGACGTTAAATACTCGTCCCAGAGTATCGTCACCAACTGGCACACTAATTGATGCACCAGTGTTTTCAACTTCCATTCCCCGTTGAAGACCATCGGTTCCGTCCATGGCAATCGTCCGGACAACCCCGTCACCCAATTCAAGGGCAACTTCAGTCGTTAAAGTCTTGTCATCACTTTCCTTGATCTTCAAAGCATCGTTAATTTCAGGAAGTTTACCGTCTAAGGGGAATTCAACATCGACAACTGGTCCGATAACTTGTACAACTTTACCAGAACTCATGTTGTTTCCTCCTACGTTAGAAATTATTCTTGTGCTGTCATCCCACCGGTAATTTCAGTGATTTCCGTGGTGATAGCAGCCTGCCGTGCACGGTTATACTGCAATTCCAATGTTGAAATGATGTCATCAGCATTGTCAGTTGCTGACCGCATGGCATTCGCACTTGAGGAGTGTTCGGATGTCTTGGCATCCAGAATAGCTCCATATAATAAGCTTTCTGCATATTGGGCAACCAATGCAGAAACAATCACCGTATCCAATGGCTCGAATTCATACTCAGCTGAAACGTGGGCTGCAGTTACATCACTATTTTCAAGTGGTGTCTTGTCATTGTCCTTTTCAGGCATGTTGCCCTCGTCGTCAAGTAATGAGTGTTCCGTAATTGGCAGGATATCATGGGCAATGACGTGGGAAGTAATCCGGTTAACGTAGTGGCTAAATACCAAATACATTTCGTCGAATACCTGGTCATTGTACATTTGAACCGCCGTCCGAACAATCGGGAGAACCTCACGGAACAAAGGAACATCGCTAACACCAGAATACTGGTAAATAATGTTCATGTCCTGCTTCTTCAAGAATTCGGTCCCCGTCTTACCAACCGTCAGGAAAACAGTGTTGTCTTTATTAAGATTGTGCTCCTTCATCAGGGCCATCGTTTGCTTGAGGATGTTACTGTTGTAACTTCCCACCAGGCCCCGATCTGATGTAATTACGAGTATTCCAGTCTTCTTTACTGGACGCTTTTTAAATAGTGCAGCGTAAACATCATCCTGTGAAGCAGCAGATGTTGCACTGTGAGATTTAACCAGATCAGCCAACATTTGCTTAACCTTCTCAGCATAGACCTCGTAGGTTTGAGTGTGGTGTTGAATTTGATTCAGTTTAGCAGTTGAAACCATCTGCATGGCAGAGGTAATCTGCCGCGTACTCTTCGTTGATTCAATTTTATGTTTAACTGCAGCAAGTGAAGCTGGCACTAAATCTCACCGTCCTTTCGACTAGTATTATTCATTACTTTTGTGTAGCTTTCTTCTTGTCATCACTAGTTTGGAATGACTTTGTGAAGTCCGCAACGGCATTGTGCAGGCCATCGCCTTCTGGCAACTTACCTGACTTTTGAATACTGTCGTAAAGGTCTTGGTGATTTGCGTGCATGTAAGCAGCTAATTCACTCTCGTAACGTTGAACATCATCCAACGGAATCTTATCAATGAATCCCTTTGACAGGGCATACAGGGTGACAACCTGTTGAGAAACAGTTTGTGGTTCATGCAGCCCCTGCTTCAGGACTTCCATCGTCCGTTGACCACGAGACAACTTAGCTTGGGTTGCTTCATCCAAATCAGAACCGAACTGGGCAAATGATGCCAATTCGTTGTAGGATGCGATATCCAAACGTAAGGTCCCGGCAACCTTCTTCATAGCCTTAACCTGGGCGTCACCACCAACCCGGGAAACAGAAGTCCCGGCATCAATGGCTGGACGTTGGCCGGCGTAGAATTCATCAGAATCCAAGAAGATCTGACCGTCAGTAATGGAAATAACGTTAGTTGGAATATATGCGGAAACGTCCCCGGCCTGGGTTTGAATGATTGGCAAAGCGGTCATTGAACCACCGCCAAGGTCATCAGACAACCGGGCAGCCCGTTCCAGTAACCGTGAGTGAGTGTAGAAAATATCACCTGGGTAAGCTTCACGGCCTGGTGGACGACGCAGAATCAATGAAAGTTCACGGTAAGCATCGGCCTGCTTTGAAAGGTCATCATAAACAATCAAAACATCCTTGCCACCGAACATGAACTCTTCACCCATTGCGGCACCGGCATATGGTGCGATGTACAGCATTGGTGCTGGGTTAGAAGCACTAGCTGAAACAACGATGGTGTAGTCTAAGGCACCGTAACGACGAAGGGTTTCAACGTTCGCCTTAACGGTTGATTCCTTTTGACCAATGGCAACGTAAATACAAATTACGTTTTGGTCCTTCTGGTTAATGATCGTGTCAAGGGCGATAGCGGTCTTACCAGTCTTCCGGTCACCAATGATCAACTCACGCTGACCACGACCAATTGGAACTAAGGCATCAATCACCTTAATACCAGTTTGAAGAGGCACACTAACACTCTTCCGCTCCATAACCCCAGGAGCCTTCCGTTCAATTGGACGCGTCTTGGTCGTCTTGATCTCACCAAGGCCATCCAGTGGACGACCTAATGGGTCAACAACCCGTCCTAATAATTCATCACCGACGGGTACTTCCATGATTCGACCCGTCCGTTTAACGGTGTCACCTTCACGGATACCACTAAAGTCACCTAAAATAACGATACCGACATCGTTACTTTCGAGGTTTTGGGCCATCCCGTAAACACCGTTGCTAAATTCGAGCAACTCACCAGCCATGGCATTTCCCAAGCCATCGGCACGAGCAACACCATCACCAACGTAGGTTACCGTCCCGGTTTCTTCGATAGAAACTTGGTTTTGGTAGTTGGCAAGTTGCTTCTTGATGAGTGAACTGATTTCCTCAGTTTTAATGCTCATAAAGGTCTCACCTCTTTAACAAAAGATCTATTTTATCTAACTAGTAAACGACGAATTTGCTTAATCTTTGAGCTGAGGCTACCATCAAGCGTCTTATGGTCAGCATGAACAATAACCCCACCTAAAATTTCAGGATCTACACTTTCGTTTAATACAACCTCGTTAGCGCCAAAACGCTGGGCCAGGTTGGCTGAAAGTTGGTCCCGTTGTTGTTTATCGAGTTGGATCGCTGTAACAACGTCAGCATGCATCCGCTTATTCTTAGCGTCATACCGCCGTTCAAACTCATCAATAATCGCGACCATACAATCCATGCGGCCGTAATCAAAAAGCATTTGAATCAGATTCTTAACATACTGGGAAGCACCCTGTTGCAAGTCACTGACCAACGCTTTTTTATCATCGAGGGACATTTGAACCCCTGCCAAAGCAGACTCCAGTCCTTCGTTGTCCTCAAAGACTTGGCGTAACGCAATTAGTTCTTGATAAGTTTGATCGACTTCGTTGTCTGCATCGACCAATTCAAACAGTGCCCGTGCATAACGGCGAGCAACCGTCTTCTTATCAAGACTCATGATCTACCAACCCTTCGATGTAGGAGTCGATCAATTCCTTTTGATCGTCTGCCTTTAATTCTTTTTGGATGAGCTTGGAAGCAATCTCAATAGATAAGTTTGCAACGTCATCCTTAGCACCGTTCAAGGCGTCACGACGTGCTTGTTCAGCATCTTGTTGTGCCTGTTGCTTAAGTGCTTGAGCATCATTTTGTGCTGCTTCAACAATTTGTGCTCGTTGTGTTTCGGCTGACTTCTTGGCATTGTTAACAATGTCAGCAGCTTCTTGACGTGAATTTTGCAGTTCAGCTTGACGCTTAGCAGCCATCTTTTCGGCATTTTCACGGGACTTAGCAGCATTGTCAATGTCACTGGCAATCTTATCTGCCCGTTTCTTCATCATGTTAGTAACCGGGCCCCAAGCAAAGTGCTTGACCAGCAACATCAGGATAATGAAGGTGACAATGTAGAAAATCAAGTCGCCAACGTATAAACTGTTCGATTCAGCTAACACATTGTTCACAAACATCTATTGACACCTCCTTGTCTAAAAATAAAAGTGATTACAATAATTACTTGTTCATAACAAGGAAGCCGATAACAATAGCAATAATAGGCATGGCTTCAATCAAACCAACACCAATGAACATCGTTGCTTGTAAACGACCTTGTAATTCTGGTTGACGTGCAATACTGTCAACAGTGTGTCCAATTAAGATACCATCACCGATACCACCACCGATAGCAGCACCCATAGCTGCGATACCTGCAGCAATTGCTCCTAATGCCATTTTAAAATTCCTCCTTAGAGATTATTATTCGGAAACCTTCCGAGAAATATAAACCGTCGTTAATGTTACAAAGACATATGCCTGAATTGAACCAATAAAGATTGAGAATCCTTGCCATGCAAGCTCCAGCAGCAATCCTGGAATAATTGTCAAGACGCCATGAGAGAATGCCATGTTAGCAATTAAACTCATCAACAGTTCACCGGCAAAAATGTTACCAAAGATACGGAGACCCAGCGTTAAGAAGTTAGCGAAGTCTTCAATGATGTTAATAGGCAGCATCAGGGTAAATGGCTTCGTGTAGTTCTTCAGGTAACCAACAAGGCCATTATGAGCGACTCCCGCAAAGTGTGCGAGTGCCATTACCATCAGTGAGAATGTTAACGTAACAACGGGGTCTGCCGTAGGACTTCTAAGCACTTCGGCACCATTCCAATGGAATTGGAACAGCAACCCGAATTGGTTGGCGAAGAAGATGAAGACAAACAGAACGAAGGCAAAGAAACTATAGTGTCCCCGCTCTGACGCTGGCATCTGGCTCCGCACAATCCCATTCGTGAAGTCAATCAGCCACTCAAGAACGTTTTGAGCACCCTTTGGCTTCATTTGAATCTTTCGTGACATCCCGTAAAGAGTGAAGAACACGATTGCGTAGATAATCAGTCCAGAGACTATGTTCGTTGTATTGAACGTCAGTCCGAAAAGCTTAAAAGTTAAAGCATCACCGCCCATTCATATTCCACCTCTTTCCTTATAACAATAATTTGGCTGTAAATTGGAAAACGTCGCAAAGAAAAACGAATTAGCCCAAGTTACGTTAGTAATATTATCATCATTCAGGGCAAATATCAAAAAACATTAGACAAATGAAACAATTTCCAACAACTGTTTTTTCCCGTCATTAAGCGCTTTCGTGATTTTAATTGAGACAATTGAGATTAGTTTATTATTAATACTAACTGAATTTTAATTCTTTTCTTTATCAGCATTTAATTCTTTTTATCCGGACAAGTCTCTTGAAAGAAAAATGGCGAAGGGTTACCCTTCGCCATTCATATTTTGAATTTGCTTTATTAAAATTAGGAATCTTGCTTATCGGCGATTTTATTTCGCCGCCTCGTCATTATCCAGGCCGTCGTGGGAACCGTCAGCAGAACACCGACAAATGAAATGAGGATTTCAATCATCTCCGCCACGAAGATTTTATTATTCATGATTGTTCCCAACGAGTAGTTGAGGCCGGCAAACCAGATGAAGAGGGCCAAAAAGCCACCGAAGAAGCCAAAGAACAGGGTGTTAAACGTTGTTCCGATGATCTGGCGGCCAATTGTCATCCCACTGACCATTAGCTGGCGGTTGCCAACTTCCGGATGGGTCTGGAGGATTTCGGTTAAGCCCGCCGCGATCGCCATCGCCGCTTCCGCAATCGCCCCCAGCGTACTCAGAGTGGTTACCGTTACCGTGACTTTGAAGTAGCTGATCCCAATTAGAATCGACATCCCCTCCAGGTCATCGCTGTCTTCGGTCCCGAAGCCTTGGACCATCGCCCAGTGCTCGACCACGAAGATAAGGACAATCAAAATCGCGGTAACGATTAGCGCGGCATAGAAGGCGGTGATCGTTGTCCGCAGGTCGTCCTCCCCCATAAAGATGGTAATGGCCAGGATGATAATTCCCGTTGTGATCGTCACAAAGAGCGGCGGCACGTGAAAGGCAATCAAAACAATTGCAAAATACAGGAAGCCAAAATTCAGAATCAAGCTTAGAAAAGCCGTCCATCCCTGCTTGCCGCCGACCGCGACCATCAGGATCAAGAGGACAATGCCCAATGCAGTAATGGTTGTCATTTTTTCTGCCTCCCCAGTAATAACGCACCGAACCCACTAACGAGCGGTACGGCCAGGACAATGCCAATCCCGCTGACCAAGCTCTGGACCGTCCCCAAACTCATATTCATGGCAAAGGTGTAGCCCCAGGAGTTGCCGTTCTTAATATAAAGGAGGCTGGACGTAAAGGTCTCCGCCATAAAGATCAAGAACAGGACGTTAATCAATGGCCCCATGATGGACTTACCAACGTTGCGCCCTGACATGAAGAGTGCCCCCCGGCCAATCTGCGGGTTCAGCTGCTTAAGTTCAAACAGGGTCGCAATAATATCACTCGACTCGTCCATCACCGCACCAAGGGAGCCCAACAGGGTTTCCGCAACAAACAGCGGTCGCGGGACCTGAGTCACGTACTGCATTGATTCATAGTAAATTCCCCGTTCGTGGGTCCAGGAAAAGACAAGGAGGCTTAACCCCAGGGCGAGGAAGGTCCCCAGAAGCGTCGCCGCTACGGTTGCCAACATTTTCTTGGTGGGGCCCAGAATCAGTAAGAGGCTGACGACGGTAAAAATAACCGCCAGGGTACCAAAGATCAACAGGACATGTTGACCATTGTTCTTGAGGTCAATTTCGATTGCAATAATAAAGAGCAGGGAGTTAACGACAACACTAGCCAGGGCCAGCGAACCAGCCCGCCCCATCATCATTATCAGCATCAGGCAGACCAGCCAGCACAAGAAGACGACCACAGTGTCGCGCTTGTAACCCGCCACGTTAGCGCTCAGTTTGTGGTGCCCCTTCCGTAACTGGGTCAAGAAAATCTGGTCACCGACATGGTAGCGCTGGTCCATCGGCTGGGAATCACTATAGGTGTTGCTAACTTGCAGCCGCTGCCCCCGGTAACGCGTATTCATCAAACGGACAGTCAGTGTCTGGTTATGCTCATGATCAACGTTTTTAAACTGGTCGCTTGTCCGCTGGACTGTCCCCGCCTTGACCGCCTCCACCTGGGCAATTGGCCGCCGGTAGAATCGCTGATTGTGACTCGTAAAAAGGAGGGCAACCGCACCAATCACCAGCAAGATGATAAACAAGGGTAGTCGTCTGCTTATCCAACCGTGACTCACAATTTTTCATCCCTTCACAATAAACTAGTTGTCATTGTACCCCTCAAACGAAACAAAAAAAGCCACCGTCAAAAAACTTTACGTTTTTGTAACGGTTGGCTTTTCTTTTAATTATTGCTAATTACTTCGTACCGAAGAGCCGGTCACCGGCATCACCAAGGCCGGGCACAATGTAACCATCTTCGTTCAGGTGGTCATCAAGGGCCGCAGCGTAAAGGTCAACGTCTGGGTAAGCTTCCCGGACAGCCTTAACACCTTCAGGAGCAGCGACCAAGCAGGCAAACTTCATGTTCTTTTCTTGGCAGCCACGCTTCTTCAAGGCCTCAATTGCCATCATTGCAGAACCCCCAGTGGCAAGCATTGGGTCAACAATGAACAATTGCCGTTCGGTGATATCATTTGGCAGCTTTACAAAGTATTCATGAGGCTTCAGGGTTTCTTCGTCACGGTACATACCAATAAAGCCAATCTTGGCAGCTGGGATCAAGTCGGTCATCCCATCAACCATCCCGAGACCAGCCCGCAGGATTGGGATAATGGCAACTTTCTTACCGGCCAATTCCTTCTTAGTGGTCTTAGCAATTGGTGTTTCAACTTCCACGTCCTTCAGTGGCATATCCCGTGCCACTTCATAGGCCATCAGGGTTGAAATTTCCTTAACCGTTTCCCGGAAAAACTTCGTCCCAACATTCTTGTCCCGAATCATTGTCAACTTGTGTTGGATCAGCGGGTGATCCATAACTTCAAATTTACCCATGCCAAATACACTCCTTTGAATTTCTCCCCTATTTTACCAAAAAAAAGGAGAAGTTGTTAGCTTCTCACCTTATTTTTTAAAACTTTGCTCATTATTTTACTTGCTGGGGGTCGAAATGAACACCACCAGCGGATTTGTTCAGTCGGTTCATGTAGGCTCCCCCGAGGTCGTGGGCCGGGAACGCCTGGGTGACGATGGCCTTTACGTTTGGTTGGTCATCGAATTCCCGCAAGCCATCAAAGAGGCGGGCACTCGCGTCAGTAACGTTTTTGCCAAGGGAGAACTGGACGGCATTCATCGGCAGGTTCAAGCCCTTTAGAACGTCTTCCGTGGCCATGAAGCCAACGTCAAATGGTTGCTCACTCACCCACTTGGCAACGGTGGCCCAGTCGGTCCCGTCATCAACAATGTAGACCTGGGCGCTCGGGGCGTAGTGCTTGTACTTCATCCCCGGGGCCTTCGGTATCTCATTCTTGCCAACCTTATGGTGGTTCAGGTCAATTGATCCGATGACGCTCTCAATGTCCTTCTTGGTAACGGCACCTGGCCGGAGAATGACCGGGGTATCCGTTGACATGTCCAGGACCGTTGATTCAACCCCAACCCGGGTCGGTCCATTATCCAGGATCCCGGTAATCTTACCGTTCAGGTCGTGGTAAACGTGTTGCGCAGTGGTAGGACTCGGCTTCCCCGAGGTGTTGGCGGAAGGACCCACCATCGGGACGCCGGCCTTGCCAATCAGGTCCAGCGTTGGCTGGCAGTCTGGAAAACGGAAGGCAACTGTATCTAAGCCCCCGGTGACCGTCTTCGAGAGGGCCCCCTTCTTGATCTTCAGGATAATTGTCAGCGAGCCCGGCCAGAAGGCCTTCATCAGCTTCCGGGCGTTATCCGGAATCTCGGCCGCGTACTTTTCGACCATGGCCACCGAGTTAACGTGGACAATCAACGGGTTATCGCTTGGTCGGCCCTTAGCCAGGTAAACGTTCTTGACTGCGGCTTCATTGGTAGCATCGGCCCCTAAACCGTAGACGGTCTCGGTTGGAAAGGCGACCAGTTCACCACGTTTCAGGGCGGCCGCCGCTTCGTCAATCTGGTTTAATTGATAAATTTTCGTGTTCATTCTTACTAATTTCCTCCTGCGCCAGAAAAATCCCATGCGTGCATCATCCTCATCTTATCAGCCACATCATGGCGAACCGTGATTGTGGCGTTTTTATCACATCTTTTAAGAAGCTCCTGAATACTGTCCTCCTGGTCGTAACCAGTCTCGGCAAATACCTGTCCGTCAGCCGTCAGGTGAGCCCCCACCTGGGTAAACAGGCGGTGGTAAAAACCCAGGCCGTGCTCATCGGCAAACAGGGCCAGCGGCGGTTCGTATTCCAGTACGGCCCGGTCCATCTTATCCTTAGCGGCCGGGTCAATGTAGGGCGGGTTGGTGACAATCAGGTCAAAGCGGGCACCTGCCAACTGGTCAAATAGGTCACTAGTAACCGTTCGTACCTTAGCCCCCAGGCGGTCAGCATTCTCCCGGGCAACCTCCAGGGCCAGGGTAATCCCGATCACCCCACTACCTGTTCCGAGGTCCAGAACCTTTAATGGTGCGGTGTCCTTAACCGTCGCCAGGACCCAATCAACCAACTCGGCCGTTTCCGGTTCGGGAATTAGGACATCCCTGGTAACCCGGAAAGGCCGGCCGTAAAAGGTGGTCTTGCCAACGATGTACTGGGCCGGCACGTCCTTTAACAGCTGCTGAACCGCTTCTTCAAACCACTCCTGCTCGTCTGCCGGCATCAGGTCCCGGTTATGCAGCAAGAGGTGGGTCGTGTCCCAATTATGCCGCTGCTCAAGCAAAAACTGGGGAGCGGCCGGGTCGACTGAACTATCCCGGAGGGCCTTTTGCGCCCAACGCTGGGCCGCAAAGTAGGTCCAGGCCGTCCTATTCATTACGCAATTGCTCCAGCTTCTTCGTCTGGTCGGCCACGATCAGTGCTTCAATGATTTCGTCGAGGTCCCCCGACATGACCTTGTCCAGCTTGTTTAAGGTTAAGCCAATCCGGTGGTCAGTGACCCGGTTTTGTGGGTAGTTGTATGTCCGAATCCGTTCCGAACGGTCCCCGGTCCCGATGGCGTTCTTCCGCTTTTCGTCGTAGGCACTCTGTTCCTTTTGTTGGTAGTAGTCGTAAACCCGGGACTTCAGGATCCGCATGGCCTTAGCCCGGTTTTGCTGCTGGGAACGTTCATCCTGCATGGCAACCACAATCCCGGTTGGCAAGTGGGTCATCCGGACCGCGGAAGAAGTCTTGTTGACGTGCTGTCCACCGGCACCACTGGACCGGTAAACATCAACCCGGATGTCCTTTGGGTCGATATCCACGTCAACGTCCTCAGCTTCGGGCATCACCCCAACGGTAGCGGTTGAGGTGTGGACCCGGCCGGCGGACTCTGTGACGGGAACCCGTTGAACCCGGTGGGCACCGTTTTCAAACTTCAGCTTGGAGTAGACCTTGTCACCGGTGATCATCAGGGCAATTTCCTTGAAGCCGCCGACTTCAGTTTCGTTCTTATCAACGACTTCAACCTTCCAACCCTGCTTTTCTGCATAGTGAAGGTACATGTTGTAAAGGTCGGCCGCAAACAGGCTGGCTTCATCCCCACCAGCGGCTCCCCGGATTTCCATGATGATGTTCTTATCGTCGTTCGGGTCCTTCGGGATCAAGAGAACTTCCAGCTCCTTTTCCAGCTTTGCCTGCTGGTCACGGGACTCGGATAGCTCATCCTTGGTCATGGCCGTCAGGTCCGGGTCGTCGGTTTCCCGTAGCATCTCTTCGTCATCTTTAATCGTCTGGGTGACTTTCTTGTACTCGTTATACTTTTCAACGGTTACCCGCAGGCTCCCCTCTTCCTTGGAGAGTTTCATAAACCGTTGGGAATCGGCAATCACTTCCGGATCACTAATCAGTTCGTTTAATTCATCATAGCGGTCCGCAACTGCTTGCAGCTTATCAAAGATCTCTGAAATTTCCATTATCGATTCTCCTCTTCTTTATTTAATAAGGGGTGAAAGTAGTGCTTTCGACAGACCGGGTAGTAAGACTCGTTGCCACCAATCTGAACCTGTTCACCCTCGTAGACCGGCTTGCCGTCATGAATACGCAGGTTCATCGTCGCCTTGTGCGGACAGAACCAGCAAATCGTCTTCATTTCCTCAATCTTATCGGCATAGATTAAGAGGTACTTGGTGCCCTCAAACAATTCGTTACGAAAATCGTTCTTGAGGCCAAAGGTCATGACCGGAATATTTAGCTCGTCGACAATCTTAATCAACTGTAAGACATGCCGCTTCTTAAGGAACTGTGCCTCATCGATCAAGACACAGTAAACCTTGTGGTCAACCGACCTTACGTAGTCATAGATGTTAGTATCATCCATCACCGGTTTGACTTTTCGTTTCAAACCGATCCGGCTGGCGATGATTCCCTCACCAGAACGGGTGTCGACCCCGCTCGTCATTAAGACAACCGGCTTCCCTTGTTCCTCATAATTGTGGGCAACCTTGAGAATGTCAATCGACTTTCCCGAATTCATTGCCCCATACTTGAAAAACAGCTGTGCCACTTTATAACTGCCCCTTTTTTTCATAGTCCTTTTAATTATATCGGAAAGCGGGCGGCTTTTAAACTATTCAAGCTGGGCAACGGGTAAATGATAAGTTACGGTTAAGGTTCTTTCTTTTTATTCCCATAAAGCTTAAAATAAAGAGTATTTATCTGGAGAGACTAAAATTGAAAGGAGTAGTTTACAATGTCAGTTCGAAGTTCATTTGCTGAACTTGCTGGCCGTTCCAGTTACTGGTTCCTGCACCACTTTTTTAACGGGGGGAGCTCGCTGCCGGGAAAATTAACGCTCAAGCTAGACCCAAATATTTTACAGGCCTTCAGCAAACGGTATGATCTGGTAATTGTCACTGGAACAAATGGCAAGACATTAACCACTGCCTTAAGCGTCCGGGTACTACGCGAAAAGTACGACCAGGTTCTCACCAATCCTACGGGATCAAACATGGAACAGGGAATCGTGACCACCTTTATCACCGCCCCCCGGCCCAAGAAAAAGGGGCTGGCCGTGCTCGAAGTCGACGAGGCAAACGTGGTAAAGGTCACCAAGTACATCACCCCCATCGCCTTTGTCTTTACGAATATCTTTCGGGACCAGATGGACCGCTACGGGGAAATCTACACCACCTATGCCAAGATTCTTAAGGGGGTTAAGCTGGCACCACACGCAACCATCATCGCCAACGGTGACGAACAGCTCTTCCATAGTAAGGACCTGCCTAACCCGGTGATCTACTACGGCTTTAACCATGAGTACCGCCCGGCCTTTCATGCCCCGGCTAATACCGATGGCCTGCTGTGTCCAAAGTGTCAACACATCCTGCAGTACCACATGCGGACTTACGCCGGTTTAGGCGACTATTTCTGCCCCCACTGTGGTTTTCACCGGCCGGAGTTAACTTACGCGGTAAACAAGTTGGGAAAGATGACACCGACCCAGTCGTCATTTGAAATTGACGGTCACCCCTTCACCATTAAGATTGGGGGGCTCTACAACATTTATAATGCCCTGGCCGCCTACACGCTCGGTCGCTTTCTAAATGTATCGCCAGCCCAGATTAAGCACGCCTTTGAGGCGGACGAAAAGGTCTTTGGTCGCCAGGAGGTTATCAACGTTGAGGACAAGGCCGTCACCCTGATTCTGGTCAAGAACCCGGTGGGCTTAAACCAGGTCCTCGATATGATTGAGACTGACCCTAAACCCTTTAGCTTCGTTTTCTTGCTCAACGCCAAGTATGCCGACGGGATCGACACCAGTTGGATTTGGGACGGTAACTTCGAGAAGCTGGCCCGGTCGGACATCCAGCAGTACATGACCGGTGGGGAACGCTACAAGGACATTACTACCCGGCTGACGATGGCGGGGATCGACAATATCTGGCACGAACCCAACCTCGAAAAGGTACTGGACAAGATCAAGCAGCTACCAAGCCAGCACGTCTACGTTCTGGCCACCTACACGGCCGTCCTGCAGTTCCGCAAGCTGCTCAGCGAAAAAGGCTACCTTAAGGAAGGAGGAAAACACAATGGCTAAGTTCCACCTCAAGCTCGCCCACCTCTATGGCGACCTGCTGAACACGTATAGTGACATTGGCAACATCATTGCCCTCCAATACTACGGCAAGATGATGGACGCCGAGATTGAAAGTCAGGTTATCAGCATTGACGACCAATTCGATCCGGACGCCTTTGATATGGCCCTCTTCGGTGGGGGCCAGGACTATGAACAACTAGTGGTCTCCCGCGACCTGCCAAACAAGAAGGCCGCCCTGACGAAGTTTATTAATGAGGGGAAGCCCCTTCTCGCCATCTGCGGTGGCTACCAGCTCCTCGGCAAGTATTACATTGGGGCTAACGGTGAGAAGATTCCTGGTCTAGGGATCCTCAACCATTACACCCTCAGCCAGGATAATAACCGTTTCATCGGCGATATCACCATCAAGAACGAGGAGACCGGTGAGGAGTACCATGGTTTTGAAAACCACAACGGGCGGACCTTCCTAGGTGATGGCGAACGACCACTAGGCAAGGTTGTCACCGGGCACGGTAATAATGGTGAGGACGGAACCGAGGGGGCCATCTACAAGGCAACCTACTGTTCCTACTTCCATGGTCCGATTCTGACCCGGAACGGGGAAATCGCTAAGCACTTACTGCTGATTGCCCTCCACAACAAGTACCCGGACGCCGACTTGAGTAAGCAGGAAGTCCTCAAGATCGCCCCAACATTCTAGGGGTAACGCCAATGGAAAATGGTTACTGTTTTCTCCTTGCCGCAGTCTTCTTGATTGAAAGTTTCTATGAAGTGCGCCTGTACGCTTTCTTACAGGTGGCCATCCACCACCCCCGTGCCCAGGGCAAGCAGGAACAAATCAAACGGGTAATTTACTGGGAACGCCGGTGGAACTGGGGATCCTGGATTCTGATTATCCTCCTCCTCTTTGCCCCGGGACACTACAACACCCTACTCATGGCGGTCATCACCTTAATTGAGACGATCATCGTCTACCGGATGGACCGGATTAAACAACAATTGGTTTAAAGTACTAAAGGAGTTGGAAAAGCCAGCAAAGCTTTTCCAACTCCTTTTTAGTTTCTAATCATGAAAATTAGTAGACAAACTGCATTTCGTTTCCTTAGTCAATATCATCACAGTAAACAACTGGCTTAATCAGGTCAGCTGGCTTATTGTGCATCAATTCCAGAGCATCCGGAATCTTTTCGAAGCCGTGGAACTTGTGGGTGATCATCAGTGAAGGATCCAGCCGGCCGTTGGTGATCAGACTAGCCAGCTTTTCCATCCGCAGACGGCCACCTGGCATCAGGCCACCATCGATGGTGATGTTAGACATCCCAACACCCCAGTCACCAGCCTTGATCTCAATGGTGTGGTTACCATTCAAGTAGGCAACGTTACCGATTGAGCCACCTGGCTTCGTCATCCGGGCTGCCTGGTCGAAGGTGTGCTCAGTGTCACCACCGGCAATCAGGACGCGGTCAACCCCCTTGTTATCGGTCAACTTGAGGATTTGGTCCGCAATGTCACCGTTATGGTAGTCAACAATGTCCGTGGCACCATACTTCTTGGCTACTTCGACCGTCTTTGGACGTGAACCAACGGCAAAGATCCGACCAGCACCGTGGAGGACCGCACCACGCAGGGCCATTAAGCCAACTGGGCCAATCCCGATAACGGCAACGGTGTCACCAAATTCAACGTGGGCCATCTCATCAGCATGGAAACCAGTTGGGATCATGTCAGACAGCATGCAGGCAACACCAGGGTCCATTCCTTCTGGCATGTGGGCCAGGTTACCGTCAGCATCATTTACGTGGAAACGGGTTGCGAAAACCCCGTCCTTGAAGTTTGAGAACTTCCAGCCGGCCAGCACCCCACCGGAGTGAGAAGCAAAGCCCGCTTGTGAGTTCAGGTCGGACCAGTCAGGGGTAACTGCTGGTACCAAGACCTTGTCCCCTACTTTAAAGTCCTTAACTTCGTCACCAACCGCTACAATCTCACCACATGCTTCGTGCCCTAAGATCATGTTGTGACGAGGACCAATGGCATTCTCATAAACGGTGTGAATGTCAGAGGTACATGGGGCAACGGCGAGTGGCTTAACCAGCGCATCACGGTGACCCAGTTTAGGATCATCCTTTTCGATAAAGCCAGTTTCGTTTGGGCCAATCATTGCAAAACCACGCATATTTGGTTCCACCTTTCTAAAAACAAAAGTATCATCCAACAAGTTAAAATTAACATGCGGATGATAATTTTGCAAGCGCTCCCGGTCCTTCTAATTAGGCAAGGTGGTCTGTTATCAGCTTATTAACGGCTTGGGCATCTTCTGGTGTCTTGCTAATCAGGATCAGGGTATCGTTCCCCGCCAGGGTCCCAATCACTTCCGGAACGTCCAATTCGTCAAACATCCCCGCAAGGATGGTGGCGTAGCTTGAATTGGGTTCGGTCTTGACCACGTTTAAGAATTGCACCGTCTCGACGGTCTGGACGTTGTTGTGAATGCCCAGGTACAGGCGGTCATAGTTATGGGCCGGGTCCTTTTGCAGTTGAACATAATAGGTATGACCAGTCCCATCACTGGCCTTAACAATATTTAACATATGGATATCACGTGAAATGGTTGCCTGCGTGGTCTCAATTCCGGCATCGTTGAGCAGCTTCAAAAGTTCATCCTGGGTCTCGATTTTGCGCTCACTCACGAGCTGCTCAATATATTTGCGTCGTGCCTTACGATCCATTCGGCTCCCCCCTTAGTAATTTTTATTCATTTCCTCAGATATTTATTAATAATCATAAGCAATTACTACTAAATTGTCAACGGGAAAGGGCTTAATTTAACAGTGTTTACTCAGGCTTTTAATTTTATGGGGCCCTAATGAATAAAAATTAATTCTGGGCCATTTCACGGAGGTAGGTCGCAAAGATCTGGTCGCGGCAGTCAAGGTAACGCTGGTTGCGCGCCGTCGGGTGGACGCGGTTGGTCAAAACGACCATCCCCTGGTCAGTCTGCCGGTCGAGGATCATCCACGTGCCGGTAAAGCCGGTGTGACTGATCAGGTAGTGGCGGTCAGCCTGCCGGGAGTGCAGGAGCTTCCAGCCCAAAGACCGGCTGTGTTCACCGGGAATTGGCGTCTGGTCGGTGAAGAGCATATCAACCGTCTTGGCATCCAACAAGCCAGCCAGGTTGCTTTCAATTAGTGCCCGGCCGTAGATTGCGAGATCAGCGAGACTGGCGAACATCCCCGCACACCCACAGTGCTTCCCCAGGATGTATCCCTTGGGGTCGTGAACCTGCCCCCGAATAAGGCCTCGCTTGGGCTGAATCTCGGTGGGCACACAGTTTGCCGGATCAGGAGTAAAGGTCGCACTGGTCATCTTCAGTGGTTTAAGCACCCTGTCAGTGATGACGTCCTGGACGGGTTTTTGGCAAAGTTCTTCAATAATCCAGCCGAGGTACAAGAAGTTAACGTCCGCGTACCGGATCTGGCGGTTAAGGGAGCTATCGACGTGCATTGCCGTTAAGAAGGCCCGCTTCAGGGCAGTTGGCGCTAGTTCGTTGCGGTGGGGAATATAGCCGGTGATTCCCGAGGTGTGGGTCAAGAGGTTGCGAATTGTTGGCCGGGGATCCGGGAATTCTGGTAGGTACTCCTTCACCGGGTCATCGAGGGCTAACTTCCCTTCTTGTAGTAGTTGGGCAACCACGGGGACCGTCCCCACAACTTTGGTCAGCGATGCCAGGTCATACTGCATCCCCGCCCTTAATGGTTCCGGGAATGGCCGCGTTTGGGCCAGCCCCCGCACCTGTTTGATTTCTTCTGGGCCGTCAAAAATCAGGTAACTGATCCCGGGAACAATGCCGTCATGGACCAGCTGGTCTAACTGTTGAGTCGTTTGCTGATAGGATTTCATGATTTACCTTCTTTAAAACGCGGTTTGTAAAATTAAGTTAGAAAAATAAAAAAGTCATTTGTGATAGACTTTTGAATAACCACAAACAAAAGTAA